>CAJQOB010000120.1 GCA_905479845.1 uncultured Flavobacteriales bacterium | reverse complement strand
ATCGAACAAAGGTGCCGCATTTTTCTTGCGGGTACTTTGCGAACAATCCAGTCAGAAAACTACGAAACCACTTTCCAACGGTAGCTAAAAAGAAACCGAGTAAGTGAGCTTGTTTGTCAAAAGATGCTTGGCGTAACGTTAAAAGCAAATGAACCAAAGTGCTTCACTTTTGTGTTCATTTTACATTTGTCTTTTACGGATTCTTTTAGTCAAAGGCGGAAGTGGCAGAGACCAAATTTTGCGGTCAAACGTTCACATATAAACGGAAGATTTTTAAGGGCATTTTTCAGTTCAAAACCTACTTTGGGAGTCAAACCTGTGATGATGAAAATGGTTTAGCACAGCAAATTTTACACGATGCATATGCTGGGCGCATTGCATATAACGGGATGCAGCTATGCTTTCGTGCCGCTTCTCCAATATAACACTTTTGCGGCATGAAGCATGAGGTGCTGTTATGCACTTCTTTAAAACAGCGTTTACATTTGAGGTTCGCCCTACAGATATAGATAGCTTTTTACCTTACCGAACTAATCTCCTTTTTTCTTTTCTTCTTTTAATTCACGTATTTGTCTCAATTACAGACCTGATTTGAGTAGAAATAGCCGTTGGTATTGAAGTTCTAATTGATTAGTTTTAGAATCATCTTTTTTGCCTTAAAAAGAATAAACCAATAACCACCACTATGGATAAAGGAGCACATTTTTACCGATGCGATTTTCAAGTACACAGTCCCAGAGATATTGCTTGGACTGGGAATAAATTTGGAGTTGACGCTTCGGAAATTGAAGGTCTCTCGGAAGAAGCCAAGGAACAGATAGTTAAGGATCGTGAGCAGTTCTGTATGGAGTATCTTGATAAGATACGAAATGCGGGATTGAATGCAATTGCTATGACGGATCACCATGATGTGGTTTTTGTTAAACATTTAAGGAAAGTCGCACGTCAAGAAAATCAGAACTTCATAGCAAACGAGGAGTTTGAAAAAGTAGTAACGGTATTCCCTGGGATTGAATTGAGTCTTTCAAATCCAGCGAGCCAGTGTATTTTAATTTTTGATGCGGATTTTTCAGATTCTAATCTTGATTCAGTAATTAACTTTCTAGGTATTAACCCAACGAGTGTTTATGATAAGATAACGACCCCAACTGAAAGAATATCTCAGGATATCATTCACGATTTGGTTCACTTGCACAAAAAGCTAGACGAATTAGGTTACTGTAAGAACAAATATGTAATTCTTCCTAACGTAGGAAAGGGGGGGCAACATTCCATTTTGAGGCAGGGTTTTCATGAGCATTATAGAAAGATGCCATGTGTCGGAGGGTACGTCGATAAAGCTATATCAAACGATTCAGGTTACCAGAATAAACTGAATGGAGGTGATGTAAATTACGGTAATAAATCAATTGCACTTATTTCTACTTCTGACAATCGATTTGAAGATGGGAGATATTTCGGAAATTATGCTACATGGATAAAATGGGCAGAACCAACGGCAGAAGCCATTCGCCAAGCATGTTTGGCGAAGGAGTCAAGAATTTCCCAAGAAGAACCAGAGCTTCCGCAAATTTACGTACACTCAATTGATGTAACGAACTCCAAATTTTTAGGAAGTTTTGACATCCTTTTGAACCAACAGTATAACTCTTTAATTGGTGGTAGGGGTACAGGTAAGTCTACTGTTCTCGAGTATCTGAGGTGGGGGTTATGCGATCAGACAGTGCAGATAGGTGATCACGATGAGCTAGGTATTATTGAGAAAAGGAGAAAGTCTTTGATAAAAAAAACACTTTCTGATGTTGGAGGTGAGGTGCGAATAACTATGATCAAAAACGGGATAAAGCATATTGTCAAGCGTAGTTCAACGGATAACGATGTTTTATTGAAAATAGGAGACGCTGATTTTGAAAAGGTAAAAGAGGATGATATCAGAAAGATTCTTCCAATTCAGTCGTACAGTCAGAAACAACTTAGTGACGTTGGTGTTAAGACAGAAGAGTTAAAGAGGTTTATTGAACAACCAATTCGTGGAGACCTTGATTCGATTGGCTTTGAATTACGTGAGGTTAATTTGAAACTACGTGAATCATATCTGAGTCTTGTCCGAAAAAAAGAGGTTAATCAAGAAATAGAAAACTTTAGACTTGAATCACAATCTCTAAATAATCAAGCTCGAAATATACGTGAATCTTTAAGGGGAATTTCGGATGGCGATCAGCGTACAATAAGTAAGAAGCAGAAGTTTGAGGTTGAGAAGACGATAATTGAAAATTCTCAGAAGGAGTTAGACTTGTTTAAGTCAAAAGCTGATGAACTTGGTAAATTGTTGGAATTGTATCCTGAACCTCTTGGTGATCTTGAAAATTTAGAAAATAAGGCTCTTATTAGTGATGTTTCTCAAGAGGTTGATCGAAAGTTTGATGAAATCAAAGAGGTTGTAGAATCTTTTCAAAACATTTTTGACGAAAATGGAATGAAAGTTTTCCGGAACCTAATTAGTGATTGGAACAGTAAAAAGGAAAACTTTGAAATTGAATATGAAGCTGCAAAAAGCAAGTCCAAATCTAGTCAATTACAGCTTGGTGAAATAAGGAATATTGAGGCTAGGATTTCAGAAATTAACAACATTTTGACTGAGAGAAAGTCCATTATCAAAGAAATTGGTTCTCCAGAGGAAAAGTTTGAATCGGTTAGGAAAAAGTGGAAAGATCTTCATTTTACGAAGGTAGAAACATTGAATGGACAGGCACAGAAATTTTCTCAATTGTCAAAGAACCTGATTAAAGCAGAGGTTACAAAAAGTATTGATTTATCTGTGTTGAAACAACAAATGAAAAGCCTTTTTGAGGGCACACGAATTAGAGAAGAAAGAATAAAGGTTGTTATTGGAAGAATAAAGAATAGTGATGACCCAATCGATGAATTTTTACTTGTCCTCGATGAATTTAGATCTTTAGCCGAGTTAAGAATATCTGATGATAAATCTTTCTCGATTCCTGAAACTCCCGTATTAACGGAATGTGGATATACAGAAGATCATAAGGCAAAATTATGCAGGAAAATTGATGTTGGAGATTGGCTAAAAATGTCAGCTGTGGAATTGGAATTTAGTCCACGCTTTTATTATTCTACGAATAAGGAGATGGGTGATGTGATACCGTTTAATGATGCTTCTGCAGGTCAGCAGGCAACAGCCTTGCTTACAGTTTTACTGAATCAATCAGGAATTCCTTTGTTGATTGATCAACCTGAAGACGACATTGATAATAGAGCAATACAAGATATAATTAATAACATTTGGCATGCAAAAAAAAGGCGGCAACTTGTCTTCACAAGTCATAATGCCAATCTCGTTGTGAATGGAGACGCAGAACTTGTGATATGCTGCGACTATAAAGACTCCTCAAGCCAGACAAGAGGTGTCATAAAGGCGGAGGGAGCAATTGACACCCCATCAGTCAAGGAAGAGATAACTCTCGTAATGGAAGGTGGCGAGAAAGCATTTAGATTGAGAAAAGATAAATACGGTTATTAAGAAGTGATCTTACGAAGAAAATAGCTCTCCTTCACCAATACCCAAAGCCTTTGCAATAGCCACAACCGTAGAAATCGAAGTGTTAATCCTCCCAGCTTCAATTCTAGCAATCTGAACTTGTGAGATTCCTGCACCTTCAGCCAATTCTTCCTGAGTTAAGTCTTTTTCCAAGCGAATCCTGCGGACGTTTCGTCCGAAGTTTGCCATGACTTTCTCGTTTCTGATTTTGTGCATATAACAAAGTTGTCATATAATCGCTTTGACTCTTATAACAACTTTGTTATATTTAGATGTGAATTTCTAATTAGTCGTTCCTTAAGAACTATTCAACCCATTGATTTCTATCATAATTTTGTTGAAAACCTAGTTGTTTGAGTTTACCAAAATTGCAAGTGTTGAGCTAACTTGTGTTCAAAACCTTG
>CAJQOB010000119.1 GCA_905479845.1 uncultured Flavobacteriales bacterium | reverse complement strand
TTTGATCAAACCTGCTACTTCTTTAGCCATTTGTGTTGAATTGTGTAGTCAAACATGAATACTTGCGGGAAGCTTTAATCGCTTTCTTCACTTCTACGGTTAATATACTCTTTAAACTTCTTTTTCTACTTGCATGTAGCTTAACTCGAGAAGGTTCTTTCTTCCGAAGATTTTCACCATTACCTTCAGTTTCTTCTTCTCTTCGTTAATCTCATCAATCACTCCACTGAAGTTATTGAATGGCCCGTCAATTACTTTAACAGATTCTCCAACAACGAATGGAATTTTCATTTCCTCTTCAGATTCAGAAAGCTCATCCACTTTACCGAGGATACGATTCACTTCCGACATTCTCATCGGGTGTGGATCTCCACCTTTTTCGGCACCAAGGAATCCAATTACATTTGGAATACCTTTAATAACGTGAGGAACCTCCCCAACAAGGGAAGCTTCAACCAAGACGTAACCAGGGAGATATGCTTTCTCCTTGCTTACTTTCTTACCGTTTCTGATTTGAAAAACTTTTTCTGTAGGAATAAGTACTTGTCCAACGAAATCGTTCAACTTTAGACGTGAAATCTCCATGTCTAAGTACTCCTTAACTTTCTTCTCTTTTCCGCTAATAGCACGAACTACGTACCAACGTTTTTTAATCTCTCCCATTGGGTATGACTATTTAAAAATTTGGTAGATAAATCCTAATGCTCCTTTCCAAGTCTCACCTCCTGTGATTCCGAACGCGAAGTCCATCACAAAAATGATTAAGGAAATAAGCACAGAGGCAACAACAACAATAATTGTGTTACTTTGAAGCTCTTTCCATGTCGGCCATGTAACTCGATGCAACATTTCTGTTGCCGTTTCACTTAAGTATTCTTTCACTTTTGACATCTCTTCTATTTTGCACGGGCGGTAGGACTCGAACCCACGACCAATGGATTTGGAATCCACCACTCTACCAACTGAGCTACACCCGTGTGTAAAAGGGGGAAGCTGACTTCCCCCTAGTTTTATGCTTAAGCACCAAGTGCTTGATTATCGATATTAGTCGATGATTTCAGTAACCTGACCGGCTCCTACAGTTCTACCACCCTCACGGATTGCAAAACGAAGACCTTTGTTCATTGCAACTGGTACGATCAACTCAACAGTAATTGTTACGTTGTCACCAGGCATTACCATATCACGTCCTTCTTCTAGGAAGATCTCTCCAGTAACATCAGTTGTTCTCAAGTAGAATTGAGGACGGTATTTGTTATGGAATGGAGTGTGACGTCCACCTTCTTCTTTTTTCAAAACGTAAATCTCAGCTTTGAATTTTTTATGAGGTGTAGTTGAACCAGGCTTACAGATAACCATTCCACGTTTGATATCTGATTTCTCAATACCACGCAAAAGGATACCAACGTTGTCACCAGCTTCTCCGCGATCCAAGATCTTACGGAACATCTCAACTCCAGTACAAGTAGAAGACAATTTCTCGTCACCCATACCAAGAATATCAACTGGATCTCCTGTGTTTACAATACCAGTTTCGATACGTCCTGTAGCAACAGTTCCACGACCAGTAATTGTAAATACGTCCTCAACTGGCATCAAGAAATCTTTCTCGATATCACGTGGAGGAAGTTCGATGTAAGTATCAACTGCTTCCATCAATTCGTTTACAGTAGCAACCCACTTCTCTTCTCCGTTCAATGCTCCAAGAGCCGAACCTTGAATTACAGGAGCGTTATCTCCATCGTAATCGTAGAAAGAAAGTAATTCACGGATCTCCATGTCTACCAACTCTAAAAGCTCCTCATCATCAACCATATCCACTTTGTTCATGAATACAACCATTCTTGGAACACCAACCTGGCGACCTAAAAGGATGTGCTCACGAGTTTGTGGCATTGGTCCATCTGTAGCAGCTACTACAAGGATTGCACCGTCCATTTGTGCAGCTCCTGTTACCATGTTCTTTACGTAATCGGCGTGACCTGGACAGTCAACGTGTGCGTAGTGACGATTAGCAGTTGCGTACTCAATGTGAGACGTGTTAATTGTAATTCCGCGTTCTTTTTCTTCTGGCGCGTTATCGATAGAAGAGAAATCACGAGTTTCAGCAAGACCTTGACCTGATAATACCGCAGAGATTGCAGCAGTCAAAGTTGTTTTTCCATGATCGACGTGACCAATTGTTCCAATATTCACGTGTGGTTTGGAACGATCGAAAGTTTCCTTAGCCATTGTTCTGTTTTTGTTACTTAGTTATTAATAAAACTCTTATGTATGCAAAAGTCACCCTATTTTTGGGTGAACCTTGTATTATCACTTCTTCTGAGCCAATGACGAGAATTGAACTCGTGACCTCTTCCTTACCAAGGAAGCGCTCTTCCACTGAGCTACACCGGCAAATAAAAGTACTTTCAAATACTTCCCAAGACAGTTTCCTGTCTCGGAAAGCGTTGAGCGGGAGACGAGATTCGAACTCGCGACCCTCAGCTTGGAAGGCTGACGCTCTACCAACTGAGCTACTCCCGCATATAATTTATTTTGAATCAGAAACACATTGTGGGGAGAGCAGGATTCGAACCTGCGAAGACATAGTCAGCAGATTTACAGTCTGCCCTCGTTGGCCGCTTGAGTATCTCCCCAACACTTTAGAGCCGATGGAGGGACTCGAACCCCCGACCTGCTGATTACAAATCAGCTGCTCTAGCCAGCTGAGCTACATCGGCACATTGTGATTTTAATTCAATATTTGAAAGAACTTTAAAAGTGTTTCCCCCGTTTGGGGAGTGCAAATGTATGAAACTTATTCTTTTTCACAATGACTTTTTCAAAAAAAAATAAAAAAAAATGAGGGCAATTTTAAATCACCCTCATTTTCAGCTTTTTAGTTTTTCCTATACCACCTTAGCTTTGTATTTTTCTATTTGTCTTTTCAATGCATCAACAACATTATCCGTTGCTTCTTCAAAGCTTCTGCATTGCTTTTTTGCGAACAATTCGCTTCCTGGCATTAACAACTTTACTTCTGCAATTTTATTTTCTTTATCTCCATTCTTACCTACCCTCAAATAAACTTCACTTGCTATAATTTGATCGGACATCATTCCTAACTTATCTAATTTTCCTCTAATGAAACTAACAAGTTTTTTGTCTGCTGTGAAATGTACGGTGTTTACCTTGAAATCCATCTGCGCTATTTTTGTTGTCCCCTTGGATGGGACTGTGAGTAAATTGCTGTCAGCTCTGCAAAGGAATTGTGTGTATAAACTTGAGTTGCTGACAAGTTCGCATGGCCAAGTAGCTCTTTCAACACTTCCAAACCTGCACCGTTATTTAACATGTGTGTTGCGAAGGTATGTCGAAGCACATGCGGACTTTTTTTCTTTACATCCGTTGCAAGAGAAAGGTACTTATTTATTCTTCGATAAACAAACTTGGGATATAGATTTTTACCAGTTTTTAACACGAGTAAGCAGTCGGTAGAAACAGGAATTTCGTTGCGCAATTTTCTGTATTTGCCAATTAATTCACTCAAGTCTCTGGAAATTGGAATGATACGTTCCTTGTTGCGCTTCCCTAAAACTTTAATTTGTGCATTCGATGTGTCAACATCTTTTAGGTTGATCAACTCACTCAAACGAATACCCGTTTGATAGAGCAACTCAAACATTAAACGATCCCTCTGCCCCTCAAAATCATTCGCAAAGGTGTCAGCTAACTTATCTTTGGTGAGTTGCTTCTGTTGAACAAACGACGGTAGGCGCTTATTGTTTTTTGGTCCTCGAACCAATTTCATCGGGTTTTCGGTAATCACAGACTCCTTCTTCAGCCACTTAAAGTATGTTCTTAAGGTTGAAAGCTTTCTATTTACAGATTGCGAAACATAATCGTTCTCCATTAGGTCAACCATCCATCCACGGATTAAACGCGGACTAACCTCCTTTAACTCTTCCTCCTTGGAAATCTCTGCAAACTCAAGGAATTGCTTTAAATCCTTTCTGTACGCAACAGCGGTGTGCTCCGAGAAGCGTTTTTGAGCGGAAAGAAAATCTATGAAATTATCGAGCATAAAAAAAGGAGCTAATCTGATATTATCAGATGCTCCTTTTACGTATTTCTTAGTAAAAAGTTACGCTTATACCTCAGCAGATTGAAGTCTCTGCTTGTAAGCAGCACGAATTCTCTCTTGACGTTTAGAAACAGAAGGTTTTGTAAACTCTCTACGATCACGAAGCTCACGCATCACTTTCGTTTTCTCGAATTTCTTCTTGTACTTCTTGATCGCTCTCTCGATGTTTTCACCTTCTTTAACTGGGATAATCAACATATTATTTCTTCTTTAAATATCTTTTTTAACAATTCGTTGTTCACGAATGGACGGCAAATATACAACTAATAAATATAATTGCAATTAATCCTTTAAAATTTCTCTGGAAATCACGAGCTTCTGAATCTCTGAAGTTCCTTCTCCAATGGTCATTAACTTCGCATCGCGCAAAAACTTCTCGGCTGGATATTCTTTCGTATACCCATAACCACCCATAATTTGAACCGCCTCGTTTCCACATCGAACTGAAACTTCACTGGCATAATACTTCGCGTACGCTCCAAGTTTAGTAACGGGTTTGTGATTGTTCTTTGCGTAAGCCGCTTGAAGTGTCAACAATTCCGCTGCTTCTACTTCCGTGGCCATATCCGCCAGTTTAAATCCAATTGCTTGGAAATGCGCGATAGGCTTTCCGAATTGCTCTCTTTCCTTAGCATATTTCACAGACGCTTCGTAGGCTCCTCGAGCCACACCGCAACTTAACGCTGCAATTGAAATACGTCCTCCGTCAAGAACTTTCATCGCTTGTACGAATCCCATTCCAACTTCACCGATTACGTTTTCTTCTGGTACTCGAACATTATCAAAGATTAACTCGGCAGTTTCACTTGCACGAACCCCTAATTTGTCCTTAATCTTCACTGCTGAAAATCCAGGAGTTCCTTTATCAATGAGAAAAGCAGTTATTCCTTTGCTGTCTAACAATTCACCTGTTCTCACTAACACTACCGAAACATCACCAGAAAGTCCATGTGTAATCCAGTTTTTAGCACCGTTAATTACCCACTCGTTACCATCCTTAACCGCAGTCGTTTTCATACGCATGGCGTCAGATCCAGTGTTTGGTTCAGTTAAACCCCAAGCACCAATAAATTCTCCTGATGCCAATTTTGGCAAATATTTTTTCTTCTGCTCTTCGGATCCGTGATAAAATATGTGTCCTGTACACAAAGAATTGTGTGCAGCCACACTCAAACCAACACCTCCACAAACTTTTCCAAGTTCGATAAGTGCCGTTACGTATTCGAAATATGAGAAGCCGCTTCCTCCGTACTCTTCTGGAACATAAATCCCAAGGAGGCCAAGCTCCCCCATCTTTTTCATGACATCAACAGGGAAATGCTCGTCTGCATCCCATTGATTCAAGTGTGGTTTAATTTCTTTCTCAGCAAAGTCACGCACCATTTGTGCAATCATCTTCTGATTTTCGTTTAACTCAAAATTCATCGGTCTAATGTTGTAAGTTGATTAATTTTAATAGTGCACAAAGCTAGTAATATTGTGTGAAAAGCTCTTCAATTTTTCATCTCCCTTAAGAAAATCGAGGGCTACAAGGAAATTGAATCCTGCCACTTCGCCTCCACTCTTTTCAATCAGGTAAGCTGCTGCCTCGGCAGACCCCCCTGTCGCCAAGAGATCATCATGAATTAATACTTTCTGCTTATTTCCAACAGCATCTGTGTGCATTTCAATTGTCGCGCTACCATATTCTAAATCGTAATCATGACTGATTTTCTCATAAGGCAACTTTCCTTTCTTACGAATCAAAATAAACGGTAAACCCAAACG
>CAJQOB010000118.1 GCA_905479845.1 uncultured Flavobacteriales bacterium | reverse complement strand
CCGTAGTAGGTGTGTTGACCTAACTTATCGGTATAGCGCATCACCATACCATTTAGGTTGTACTCCCACGATTCGCTATTACCCATCGCATCGGTTACTTGGATAATCTCTCCATTCCGATGCCAATGTGTTGTTTTGGCTCCCATTGCATTGGTAACAACCGTTTTGCCTAGCTTGTAATCAAATGAACGAAGCTGTTGTCCGTTCTTATTGAACCAATGCTTCAAACATTTAGGGTTATCCTCTAACTTGATGTTCTCGAACAACCAGTGTTCAGTTGCTCCATTACGATCTGTTTTCTTTGTCAAAAGACCGTTCGTATATTCTAGCCTCTCTTCTTGACCAATCGCATCGCGAATAACTGACAAAAAGCCTTCTTCATTGTATTCGTATTCGACAAGAACTTTATCGTCTTGAACCTCCGAAACATGCGTTACTGAAACGATTCGTTGTTCACCATCTCGTGCGATCTCTAGTGTACGATTACTTGAATCAATAATCTTCTCCAAACGAGCTGAAGCGTTGTACGAGAAATTAATCTCAAACTGATGACGTGATATTTTTGCAATGCGGTATGTGCTTCTCGTTCCTCCTACAAATCGAAAATGGTAGAATAATTTTGCCTCGTAATCTTCAATGACAACTTCGTCCTCATTGTGAGCATATTTGATCTTTTCGGTAGCAATAACCGCTTCATCTCCTATTTCTAGATAAGGAAGTCCTGTGAGATTTCCATTTCCATTCAGCCAAACGAACGTCCCTTCGGACCGCTTGAACTCCAAAGTTTGATCAGCCATTGAATGCCAAACCTTACCTAACAGACCATTCACTTCAACTTGTGTACGGTATTGACGTGACCAGTTCAACGGAATGGGCCCATTGAGTCTGAAGTCTTCTTCTAGTAAAATGGATTCTCCAGTGATGAAACTGATCATAATAGTAAGTTTGGTTAATAATTAATTCTACGTTGAGCCTAGCAGCATCCTTTCTTAAACAAGGACTTCGCACTCTTGAAAAGTTTTCCAGCCTTCTTTAATAGGGATTTCATCCCCTTCATCATGAAGAATTTCATGACAACTCCTGCAACATCAGGAACCTGAGGTCCGCCAACCATTACGGGCATTCCCATAGGAATAGGGATTGACGTGGTTGTTGGCAAGTATTTTTCAGCTGATCCAAGTGGCATACCAATACAGCTACATGTCATTAAGTTGAAAGCAGCGGCACTCGTAAAAGTTCCCTCCGTCTTCACTGTTAAGCTCCCAAAAAATTGGAATCCTTCGTGTGCAATCATTGACGAGAATCCAGGGTGAAAACCAATCCCCATAGGGAAGTGCTTTATCGACCCCAAGAGTGACGTAGTTCCTGCGTTTGACCTTTTCTGATTATTGATGTGAACCATCGTACCTAAAACAGGTAGATAATCAAATGGATCCATTATAGTCCCTACAAATGGGTGAGGCATTGGAATCGGAACAGCAGGATTAGGAGGAAGTTTCACCATGTGAATGTCGACTCCCATTGTCAAGTTTAAGTGTTTTGATGCTAACATAATTTCCTCATTCAGTGGTTAATATATTTTCATAAACCTCCTTCTCCGTGAGGTCTTTCCAACGTTCGCCCCAGATTCCTGTTGCGAACTCATCTATTTCGTCTACTAACGCTTTCTTTTTCTGATCATAAGCAAACTCATGATACTTCATAGAAATAAGGTACATCGATGTAAACTTCAAATTGAGTTTATCATGTTCCTTACACGTTTCGAACGTTTCTTCTATCAGCTTGTAAGCTGTTTCTGTGTCGTACAGTTTTTCCGACATCACCGAAGCTTGTCGTTGTGCTTCCATGTACATCGCATAGTTCTTTTGACTCAATGCCTCTTCGCTTGCTTTCAAGAAATACTCGCGTGCCTCCTTGTGTTTTTTCGTGTACAAATAAGTCGCTGCCTGAAAATTGTAGCACTGCAGCAGAACCGCAGGCACAGCAATATCCTCATTTTCAAGACCTGCTATAGCTTCCTCTTCTGCCTTTTCATATAAACGCAATGCGCCTTTAAACTTTTTCAGTTGGTAAAAAGCACTTCCATACGCCAAATAAACAGTGGAGACAATGCTTTTCAATCCAGTTTTTTCTGCAATTTCAACACCTTCTTTACCCCAATGATGTATTTCGTCTTCATCTTCATTGTTTGCCGCTTCCGATATATTCAGAACACATAAGTTCACCCCAACAGCAGGATCATTCAGATCTCCTTGTCGAATGATTTCTTTCGTGGCTTCTGCCATATCCAAATTTGCAACCAGTGTTGAAACCTTGAAATGCATTGGAACCTTATGAAGGTTCGGATTATCGTTCAAATCATACACCATCAGTTTAATGTTATCCGGTATAATCTCTAAACAATTAAGTATCCATTCTGTGAACCCTGGTTCATTTTGAAAGTCATGCGGCATGACACCTAAAACAAATTGTTGCTTAGGGTCTATGCTTTTTGCGAATGAAGACATAGCTTCAAGAAAAGTTCTTTCGCTGTTCTTTTTTGGTGCGTCTCTATAAGGTGTTGCATCCCAATCAGGAATAACATTTGCATGTTCAACTTCCGCTCGTGCATCTTCGCTGTCCCAGATTTGCAACCAACTATTTAAAAGGTCCAGTCCGTATTGATCTTCTGTTGAAAAAGATGCGTCAAAATTTAGAAACAAATCAGGAATTTGTCCATGTTCAGAAGCTTCAAGTAAGCTGAAAGCCTTAAACATTCTCACTTCATCCCTTAGTAAAACCCATCTCACGAGTTGAGTGCTATCGCAAACAGTCTCTACCCATTTCTTTCGCATCTGCTCGATGCGGTAAGTGATTGGATTTTCATCTTTGAATGTGCCCATCTTTTAATTCAGGTTAACCATTCCACCTTTAACATTTGTCATTACGGAACCATTAATATCAACGTTTTGAGCCTCGCATTTATATGACATATGCGATTCTTTTTTAGTCGTTGATGATAGTACCATATCTGATCCACTTGACAGGTCCATTGTTTGATCTGCCACACCGATAATCTCCTTAGAATTTACATTCACGTTGTTATCACCAGTAATTGTGATTTTATCCTCTGCCAATAATTCAATCTCTTTAGAAGACATTGTGATTTTAGTTGGCGCCGAAATATTAATTGTTTCGTCCCCATTCAGAGTAATGATATTTCCACTTGGATCACTGATCGTGATATGTCCGTCTCCTTCATCGTCATTAATCGTGATCGTTGCTCCAGATCTTGTTGTCAAGCTCTTTGTACAGTTCGCATCACCTCCACCTCCTCCGGTAGTTCCAGAGAACATGCTTCCCATAACAAATGGGCGGTTAGGATCATTGTATCTAAATCCGACCATTACTTGATCTCCTTCTTCTGGAATTGTCACGAAACCTCTGTTCGATCCAACCTTATCACTTTTACCAGCATCTGGTGTCATAACGCGAATCCAGGCCGTTTTCATTTCTCCAGATTGCCATTGGAACTGAGCCTCAACTCTCCCCTTCTTTTTCGGATCAGTATTGGACAATATAGTCGCAATTTGAGATTCTGCTAAAGGCATTTCAATATCTGGTGCTGGCAAATACTCAACACCTGAAGGGATTGCTTCAAAGTGGTTGGTGTATCCATTCAGACCAGTAGCCGAATGACTAATATTGATAATGATGAATTCACCATGATTATTAGATTCTGATTGACCTTTCGCAAAATGCGCTGCAGTAACTTTAATTACTGACCCAACAGTCAATCCAAGTTTCGTCGAAGAACCTCTCAGCACATTGCTTTTCGCAACAGCACTTCCTTGACCATTCTTAATGATTGCGTCAATTTGAGATTTGTCTTTAACTCGAGCATTTGAATATCCGTTTGGAACTATCCCGAATAACTCTTTCGACTTATTAAAAGCGAATTCACCGAGTTCATTGAATCCGGCAACTGTATCTTTCGATTTTGATTCTTCTTTCTTATCGTCGAGTGGGTTATACGAGAAATGGTTCCGTTTACTAGGAATTGCTTCAATGGAAATACTCATTGAATCCATATCAGCACCGTATTCAATATCAATCGGAGAGCCCAAACTTGGTTTTCCAAAAATGATTTTGGCCCCATCGTAGTAGAACCACTCATTATGTTGTTTCGCTAATCGCTGTAAGAATTGAAAATGTGTTTCTCTGTATTGAGCTTGGTATTCAAACGGCTTCGTAAAAACAGGCTTAGCCTCTATATCAACCCCTGCTGCTTGACTCACCTCCTTCACGATAGTTGAGAGATCTTTTTCCAACCAGCTTTGAACATGCTCTCCACCTTCTAAAAGAATTGTTTTTGAATAGCCACTGATCACAAGATGCCCGTTAAATCCATTTGAATGATTCAACTGAACGTTTATGATTGTTCCTAAGAACTCGCTATCTCCAAAGGCAATAACAATTGGCTTCCCTAACCAATCTTTTGAGGCATCGATCGTATGCGTTCCATACTTCTCAACGATTTCCATGTCAACAAGTACTTGGAAATGATGATGATCATTAATACCCTGAGTTAGGTGGACAGTTTCAAAACTATCTAAGGTTTTGCCATCAATACTGATTATTGTTTTATTATCTGCCATAATTTCTTTGTTTCAGTGTCTAAATTTGTGAATACGGGTATTCTCTTGTCAATGTGCACTTTGGAAAAACTCATGCAATCCTTAATGCTTGTAACGATTTACCACAGGCAACGTTAGATAAAACGATCTATCGATGAGCTAGGGTAACTTCCTCCAGTTACCTATCCGCTAGCTTTCTATGTGTAAACATAAAATGTCGGTGGAACCAATTAGATTAAAAAGAAATTCATCTAGTCAAATTTCTGTAAACAAGATGATCTGCATTGAAATATAATCGGCCAGGTTGACATCCTCTTAAATGTATACGTTTCTACTGAATTCTCCAAATTCGTTCAGGACTATTTCCTGAAGGAGCACATCAATTAATAGGAGTAAAAATTTTCATGGCAATGTGAGAAACAAACGACTGTTCTGTTTTCCTTGCAAATGAAGTGACTTTCTCTAAAGTTCAACCACGTCTAAAGAGTGGCAAAATGTGCTATTAGAGTATGAATTTGAAAAATGAGTGTCCAGCTAGAAGGCTAGTACATAGTGTGGGTATCCTGCAAGAGGACAATTAAAAAAAAGAGGAATTCCTTTGCAAGAATTCCTCTTCCTTTATTCTTTTGAATCAAGAGTTGTTTTGCCAAGGATTCTCAAGAGTTGCTCCACCTACCGTTAGGAATTGGAAACGACACTTGAAATAAATCTGTGCTTGTTGACCGTCTTGAGTGTCTAAGTGCTCTCTGTACTCAGTAACATACCCGAACTCACCAGTTGTAGTTCTCATGATAGCTTCATCCTCAGTTTGGATGTAGTTAAGAACGATACTCATTGGTTTGTGCTGGCTTACCAACATTGCTTCAAGAACCTCCGTTCCAGCCTCAGCTTCAATACGGAATTCTACTTCACCACCTTGAACGATAGTTGTTGGTTTACCCTTAGGTCCTGCTTTTCTGTAAAATTTAGTGCTAGTATAGATAACGTCGTACTTTCTTCCGCTACCGTTTAACTCTACGTCTGCTTTAAATGATCCCATGATCTTTGTTTTTTTTAAAAAATTAATAATAAATAAAACGAAGTTCTACACTCTTTTTAACTGTTTTACGAAACTAGTATATTGCATACAGTTTGTCACTACAATTGATTTTATTCGTCGCTTAGGATTCTACACAACACAACTATCCTAAAAGCTGTCAATATTAAAGTGTAATATGGCGAACAAAATAAAACTTAGGTAAGTGGCTAAGTATTACTTCATGTGACCAAATTATATATTCATCTTCAATAAAACAAGTTTTCTGAAAAGAAATTTGGCAATTTTCTATGATTTCTTATCAATATCAGTGTTTCTCGCACTAAAAAGCAGAAAAGAGATGAGGATTAGCGTTAAACATAGTGCAATAATTAGTCTGGTTAGAAGACTCTTAGACCTTTCATTTGCATCTTCTTTTTGATCTGCTACCGCTTCATTTCGAGTCAATTCCTCGAGAGATTCAATCTTCTCTTTCAAGAAAGCAATGTCGTTCTGATTCGAAGTTCCTTTATCAGAGATCTCATTCACCTTTGATTTAGCAGAAACTAATTCTCGTTGTACTTGTTCCGATGATGTATTACCGTCTGCAGATGAAATGGATCCGTTTAATGCAAATAGCAAGTAAAGTGTATATATAACGCATATCACAGACGCAACTAATACTGGCATTCTCCATTTCCCACCAATTGGTTCCTTAACGACTTCCTTTGGTTTTAATTCTTCGTAAAATTTCTTTGGCTTAGGACGAGGAGGAGCACTCTCTTTGATTTTCTCTTTTAGCTCCTCTCCATTTTCTGGAAGAGCTGTTTCAACCTTAGGTTCTTCTTTAGCCTGTGGTATGATAATTTTTGGCTTATCCTTAACTGTATCCTCCGTCTCTTTACTGGTAGGCTCTGGCTTTTTCTCCGGGGCTTTCTTTTTGACCTTTGGCTTTCCTTTAGCCTTCTTTTTAGCCGCTTGTTCTTCACTTACCTTCTCCTGATCTTGGAACTCGATTCGGTCTAGTGAATACTTTCCTGACAAGTACTCTACTCTTCTTTGGTTCAATAACCACTTTAGCACATCCCCAACGAGACTTTTCTGCACTTTAGGGTCAGACACCATCCAAAACACATCGTCCAAGGTCAGCTTAGCGGGTTGTTCTTTATTCGATTCATACATCAAATTAAGAATGACCTCATGTAATGGAGTTTCTTCTTCTTTCTTTGATATTTTCTTCTTGTCCGTTCCTCGGTCCTTCGCCCGCTCTTCCAAGAATGAATATCGATCGAGCAAATATTTTCCTGAAACACGTTCAACTTGCTTTTGAGCAACCAACCAATTCAGCACTTCTGAAATGTTGCTTTCGCTAATTGAATTATCCGAAATTTTTTGATAAACCTCCGCTACAGTTAAATGCGCAGGTCTTTCTTTGTCTACTTCATACATTACTTTGAGGACAACCTCATGCAATGGAATTTGTTTGGGAGTGGATGTCTTCTTTTCAGACATTGTTAGAACAGTTTTTCAACGGGAATAAAGTAATATCGTGTGGTGGAATCGTAATCTGTGGTCATTTCTTCATCACTCGCATAGATCATTTCCAATTCGTCTATCTTCTTACGAAGTCCTAAGAGTAAAGCTTGAAACGTTGCATGATCCAACTTTCGTCTCTTTACCACATTCTTAATCTTTAAATCGTGGAGGGTTTGGTTCGCTACTGGCAATCCTGATTTAATAAAAATCAAATCTGCCACTGAGTTTTTCCCATTAATAACCTCGTTTAAGAATAACTCGTTCAGGTTTTTAATGTTCTCCTCGTATATGCCGTCAACGAACTTTCTGTCTTTTGTTGTTACATCGTTCGAGAAAAGAGGAACTAGCGACTTGTAGTTGTCGATAAGAATCTGAAGCTCAGACTCACTTAATAAATATGCAGTAATGAGTTCATTTTCAGAAATGAGAACTTGCTCGTAACGGTTAAAACTCTCATCCAAACTATTTCTAGGAAGAAGGTTTATCTGCTCCTGGTATGTTGAATCTTGATCTACAATCTTGTCGATGTACTTGCTTGGTCTACTTCTAAGGAAGCCAAGTTTACTATTGTACTCATCCAAGGATTCCAGATAGATTTTATTCGTTTTCAATGTATGAGCAATAACCGAGTCCAAAACCAAATCTACCGAAGTAGGAACTAATTCTGAATTCATTTTGGAGAAACCAATCCCCCCTTGATAGTTACTAGACTCAGGAGAATCATACACATACAAGTTGTCTTCAGATGGAATGGAAGAGAAAATATTCTTCTCTTTTACTAAGTGATTATCCACGGTAAACGATTTGATAAAATCGCTATACTCCATTGCTACTCTTCCCAAAAGATCCTTCGATTGAAGAATAAACTCTTGGTATACGTCCTCTGAACTATTGGCCAGTTGGAAAAAGATAAGTCTAGATGAAGCTTGAGCCAATCTTTTCGTAAGGTGGGTTTTCGTTCGCGAGCTCATTCTTGTGAATGCCTTCATTCCGGACACCATAATAATGTTCGTAGAGAAATCAATAGTATCTGAAGACGACAAGGCAAAGTTGAAACATCTTTCAATCCCAATATCGTTAACCATTGTATAGTATGCAGATTGATCACTCAGAAGAACTTTGTTTATGTACTCAATCCATTCTGGGAAAGACGTGGTTTGCTTGTATAAGTAGAACTCATTCGACCCATACGAACTAGCACTAAAGGTAAAATTGTAATCAGAATAATCTTCGTTCTCTGCATAGAGCAGCCACAGCCTTTGCAGCGAGGCCATTAGCTTAATTTGCTTGAGCTTAGCGTCTTTGCCGCTATCAAATATGAAATGGAAATTGATGTCTTTACTTTGCTCTTCAATCTCCTCAATCTTACTGATAAGTAGCTCATCCCCCTCAACATTCGTCAAGGTGTTCAAACTGTGATCCCAAACACTTGTCGGCACCATTACGTCAACGGTGTCTTCTAACCTTACGTTAAACGCCGTATTTTTTTCGGTGTTGAAAATTATTGATGATCCAAGTTCCTTACGGTCCAATACTCCTTTTTGTCCGAAATAGTAGGGTTGATAAAAGACAATGCTATCCAAGCTATCAGTACTAAACACTTGATGTTGCCCAATATAGTTGATTAAGTCTTTCGATACCCACCCCATAATTCGGTCAGCGGAATCAGCATCACTAATTTGACTTTTATTGGATACCAAAACAGATGTTTGTCTCTCATTCTCCTTGAAAAGGTAAACGATTTGATTGAGTTGCAACATCTTGTCAGATTCACGCTTGAACTCAGGATCCAAATACAATTTTACCTTGTCGTCCACAACGAATTTCTCAACATTAAAAAGCGTGCTCAACTTCTTAACTCCAAGAACGTAACGTACTGGACGGTAATTCAAATGGCTCGTTTCTGCTTGCGAATAATGCAACAATCTATTCTTATGAATCCAACCAATATATTCGGCCTTCTTCGAGTCGGAAAATGTATACTTTCCACTGTAGAGCATTGACGCCATCCCTTTTGGTTTCCCCATCAACGTAGGGTCATATGAGACGAGCTCCAGGTAATCATTCTTTTCATTTATCACGAAGAATGGCTTCAGAAATGGCTGGGCAGGATTTCTCTTTTGCGCGTATGCATCACCGAATGTACTGTTCTCTGAACGATCAGAGTAAACGATGTAATGATCTTTATTTTTCTTGAGATCTAAACCCTCTAATTCCTCTTCCTCTCCATGAAAGTTGTACGTACCCTTGTTCAACTTTTGGACACGTTGGTTCTTCTTGATTTGAGCGTATGACGATTGAGTCAGGCACACAAATAAAGCTAGGAACATGCTCATCTTCAACAACTGTTTCGATGGCACCAAATGCTTCAATGTCATGATGCTTCGCATCGGCTTCTTCATTATCGACAATTTAGTTGGATACACTTTTAAAGTTCTATTACTCTTTGCGTGACTTCTATTTTATTGATACAGCCGTTTATGCCTTTCGTCACTTTGGTTATCTCCTCAATACTCAGAGTTCGCTTACCTCGTCCTTCAAGTGAATGAAGTCCTTGACAATAGCTATAAAGATCGTTGTACTTATCTCCGTTAACAACAACGACAACTGTCTCACCATCACCACAGGTATATGTTCGTTCCAAATACTTGATGTTTTCGTAGAAGGTACTTTTGTTATCTATGCTACTATTTGCAATTGATTGGAATCGTCGTCTAATGTCATTATGAAGTAATTCAAGAGAATCGACTGGATCAGATTCGTCAATTGCTTCGAACAATGACATTATTTTAATTCTGTGTTTTACAGGGTATTCTGAAATATTGGTTTTCAACTTAACCGTGTATACTCCTGAATCGCGATAAACGTAGACAACTTGTCCTTCGTAGGCATCAATGTTACCCGTTTCACCAAACTCCCAGAACCAACTTTCTAATCCTGGCCCGTATGATGAGAAGACTAATTCCTCTCCAATGTATCCAACCTCAGGTCCGTTAATGTTCACCAAAGAATCCAACGCCCCCTTTTGGTCTGCCTGAACAACATCAATGAATTTATCTTGTTTATAGGTGTCATCTAACTTAAGCGTAACCCGATACCTTCCAGCCTCAGAGAACCTGTAATCAACGCTATGCTTTCCTTGGATTGAGTCTCCGTTTCCGAAATACCACACCATCTCTCTCCCGAACATGCTACTGTCCATGAGCGTGAATGTTAGCGTCTCTCCAACCTCGTACTGATAGTCAGTGTTGGTGTCTTCAATCGTGAAATCAAGGTTACCAAAATCTACACTGGAAGGCACCAATATAGCCACGACCACAGCGATAACAAGCGCAGCAGAAAGAACTCCAATAGCTATTTTAGTTTTTTGATTCATTAAAAATTCGCTTTACATTCCATTAAATTCTCTTCAATCTTGGTTTTGTTCTTCTTTAGAGAACTATGCTCTTGTTTTGTGTTAAAATAGAGCACCATTAAGTCAGCAGATATAATGCTGAACTTGAATTTTGAACTCAGTTCATTGTCTTTGTAGAGTCTTCGTATTTGTGAGATTCGTTTCGTTACCTCATCTTGAACTTGAACTTGATGAATGTCAAATTCCATCTCCTTAATTTGTTCAAAGATTTTCGTGATTTGCTCTTTACTTTCGTCCTGTTTATCAAGTACTTCTTCGTATCCACGAATCGAGCTCAATAACTCAGCATTGTCCGAATGAGGAATTACAAAGATGTATCGTACCGAAACAATGTAAAGCAGCGTTCCCGCTAACAAGAATAAAAGCACAAACTTTACCTTCTTCCAAAAAAATTCTCCTAGGTTGTCCGTTATCATTTTGCCATTTCTTTTTCTTTAACATTCCCTTCATAAAGGCTCTTCTCACGGTACTTCTCACGACATCTTTCAAGTAATTCTTGACTGTATCGGTATGACTCTTCATCCTCTTCAAACAAGTCGATTGATGTTTGAATTACGGAAACCTGCTCCAAAAGTTGCTCATACAACTCAAATTCTCCCAATGACGTTTCTTCATCGGCAATCAAATCTTCGAGATCCAAGCGGATGTTCGAGATGATTCCCTGGAGGTGCTTTTGCTCATTAATGATTCGGTCAACATTCTTAAGACTATAGATTTTGTCAATAATCTCCTCAATCCTAAACGTAATTAACGCTTGGTTTTCGAATGCTTTCGTGTAGATTTCATGCTTTTCCTCCAACACTTTTACACCTTTGTGAGCAATACGCAAAACGAAAAAGCTACACCCAAACAACAGTAACATCGTTGCTGAGAACATGGCGATAAACCGAATGTTTGCCTTTTTGCGTTCTTTGTTATTAAGAGCTTTCATTTAATTTCCTTTGATTAATCAATAATCGACCATGAACGTTTTCTCTGCGTAACGCTGCTTGTTTCTTGACGGTCTTCGCTGATGACGATATTCTCTTTACGTTGTCCAACGTACTCAAGTTGTCCAAGTTTCTTCCATAGTTGACTCATGATAGCGATGAAATAATCAACCTTGGAGATCATTGAAGCGATGTCCTGGTGGTTGTACTTGAACTGCATAACCTCACCAATTGTTGCTTCGAAAATTGACGGCTTAATGTCAATCCATTCGTAGTAGTATTGTAATACTTCTTCTTTCTCTGCTTTCTCCATCAACGCTAATTCGTTTGACAGGTAATTCGCGAGAGTTGAGATTTTCGAAGCCATAAACAACGGCGATTGTTCCAATCCTATTTCGTTAAACTCGAATTGATTTTGGCCGATAAAATCAAGGACTTTTGCACAGAGTGCAAAGGTATTTCTTGCCAATTTGTTGTTCCCATACTTTGTTCGATTCTTATCGTTAATGAGAAGTGAATTTGCTTTAAGCTCCATCATCACCTGACAAATTCTGTTGTAGAATGTCGTCAAATCATCATTGTACATGATTTTGGTAACTGGTGGAATAAACTTCTCATCCAAATGGAACACACCGTTTTTCCACTGCACGTGTCCAACTACTAAGAAATAAGTATTCAAGAAGTTATCGTTCAATTGATCCTTCGGAACAATGCTCAAACTAATTTTTGGAAGCGCATATGGGTGATGTAATGGAATCACTTCTGGATCTGGCTCCCCAACAGGAATTAGATCAAAAGGGTTAATTGTAATTACAACTACGAAATCAACAGTACTTGCTGCATCAATATTTCCAGAATCAACTGTTGCTGTTGGTAGCTCACCACCGTACATATCCGGCAAGAAAACTACTCTAGCACCATTTGCTGTAACAGCATTACACGCTTGCAATCTTAAAACGAGCCGCTCATTGGTATGGATATAGGTTTCTATCTCCAGAGATTTCAGGTTCCCCCTGCTTGTTCCAATAACACCATAGTTATACGAATTCATGCTTGTTGCAGCAGAATCCTGAATTGTATGAATAGCATTATAGTAACTTTCCAAAAAGTGGTCCTGGGTAATTTTAACCCCATCCGTCCAATTGACTGCATAGTTTTTTTGATCCTCCATATGCTTGTTTTTTCGTTGTCTCTAATATTTTATTTCTCCTCTGTATCGTGATCTTTAAGAACACGTCTGATATACAGCGTTGACTTATTTCTAATTCTATTTGCTGAAACTTCTTTGTCGAAGTCTAGCATTCTTGTGAAGATTGGCATCGAAAGCCATCTACTCGTGTAAAAGATCCATCCGTATTGCTGATCCTCGTTTTCTATTTCAATCGCTCTGTTTGGGAAACGAATGTTTTGATCTTCAATGAAACGATTGAACCATCTTCCGACCGTTACATCCTTCGGCAATTTTACAGAGAAGGAAGAATATTCTTGGTCTTCAGGAGTTCGTTTAATTTTAACGGTAACCTGCATTAAACTGAATGTATCAACGTTGTCCCAGTATTCATCATCAATTAGGTCTTGTTCAACCACCCATGATTTGTAGAATGGCGAAGGTATTTTCAAGAATAACTTTCTTGACGCTGCGTAAAAAATTGGAACTAAGAACCACAAGCAAAGCGTTGCTGTCCATGCTGAGTAATCCAGCTCACTCACTAGGTCAAATACGAGATAGTAGATCCAAGCCGTTAAGGTCGTAATGATTAGAATCACCAGCACCACGAGTATACTGACCTCATTTAAACCGATGGCTTTGAACATTTTCGTCTTAGTGAACAAGTTGAACATTGCCCCCAGAAACAAATAAATAATGATGGATAGATACAATCCGAACCAGACAAACTCAAACTTGACGGTTCCTATCAAAGAAGGAAGTACAAGGAGAAGAACGCTAATGATAATGAACAAAAGCAGCTTAAGACTGTTAAGCATTGCCTTACCTTTCGAGAGCTTCCCAATAAGAAACACACAGGCCATGGCAATCATTGGTGCCAAGAGGTACTGTAGGAAAAATGTAATTAATGCTGCCATTTTATCTATTTATCTTTTGTCAATTTTATACTGCTACTGCTTCTAGCTTGGTATCGTATCCCAAGAAGTTCTCTCCGAGTGTGAACTCTTCTTTTGCCTCTGCTCTATACTCCACGAGAATAGAGCGATTTGAAAAGACAAAGAATTCTAAAACTTCTTTAATAGTATTTTTAATCTTACCGTAAAACTCAAATGGTTTGGCTTCTTCTATCACAACTGTAGCCAAAATATCTTCTTGCTCCAGAACGAAACCTCCTTGCAAACCAAAACTAGCGCCAAGAACACCACTTCCAATTGGTGAGTAGGACTCAACATCGTTGATGCGGTCTTTGTAGCTCAGAAGAATTGTTTCACCGAGTAATTGCTTAAAGAGCTTCTCTAGTTCAGGTAAATTCTCTTTCAATTCCTCAGCATTACGAAGACTAAGGAACAATTTGTAGTATTCTTTTTTTGTTAGTCCAATACTCTTATCAATCAGTTTTTTGCTGATTGTAAAAATATTTTCCAACGCCTGTTCATCTGAGAAAATATGAAGATGACGGTTGTTTAGCCTGAGCGTTTTTTTGAACAACTCTGTATCGAAAGGAACGAAGAATTCGATGTTCTCATCTTCTCTCCTTTTATTCTCCTTCATCGCTTCAACAACGTCTTTTGTCGTCATTGATGGTTTTCGGATCGAAATTGGGTGAAAAATAAACTCAGGAAGTTGATGATAGATACTGTTTCGACTCAAGTGGACGTATACATCATCTTTCATCCGCTTACCGTTCATGTAGGTATAACGTGAAACGTCGAGCACGTCTTTAGAAAACGCTCTGCTTTTCACACCAGACGGTTTGATCCAAATGTCACCATCATCCGCGTCGTCTTTTACAAGGAAAGAATACTCCTCGTAGAAAACTTCAGCGATGTAGTTCATTAGGTCGCTTCGTTGTATGTTTTCCAATTCAACTTGCATCCTCTTCTACTTTTGCCTCTTTTTCAACCTTTTCCCATACGAACGAATCATCCTTGTAATCAAGCATAACATGATCATCGGCTACAATGCTTTCAGATACTATCATTCGAGAAACTACTTTTTTCAGGTACATACGTATAACTCCAGCAATTGGTCTTGCTCCATATTTCTTTGAAAATCCTTTATTCACTAAGTAATCAGTTGCGTTTTCAGTCAACGTCAATGTGATTTTCTTCTGATCTTGGAGCTGCTGCTGCAATGATCTTACTTGTAAATTGAAAATTAGTTTCGCTACATCCTCATTAATTGGTGCAAAAGGCACAACTTCTGTCAAACGACCGAGGAATTCTGGACGAAAATCTCGACTCATTACTTCAATCAATTGATTAGACGTCGGCATCTTTCCAAGCCCCATCTGCTCCGCGATCCACTCACTTCCGATATTCGATGTAAAGATGATAATCGAATTAGAAAAATCTCCAGATCGACCTAATTTATCGTGAATTGTTCCCTCGTCCATAATTTGAAGGAAAACATCATATACAGAGCTGTGTGCCTTTTCAATCTCATCAAAAAGAACAACCGAATAAGGCTTTTCTCTAATTTTATTGACCAACATACCTCCCTCTTCGTAACCTACATAACCAGGAGGTGCTCCGTAAAGCAAAGCCGCTGAGTGCTCTTCTTTAAACTCCGACATATCAAATCGGATCATGGCATTTTCATCGTCAAATAACAATTCTGCCAACGATTTCGTTAACTCAGTTTTACCTGTTCCAGTTGGTCCGAGGAAGAAGAATGAACCAATTGGTTGTTTTGGATTACTCAATCCACTACGTGATTCGATAATCGCATCAGATAGCGTTGAAATTGCATGATCTTGCCCTTTCACTCGCTCACCTAATTTTGATTCAATGTTTAAAAGTCTTTCTTTCTCTTCGGCTTGAATTTTTCCAATAGGAATCCCAGTAATACTTGCTACCAAAGCAGAAACGTGATTGTCCACGACTTCCTTGATTGGTTCTTCTGCAAACTCCTTGATCTCTCTAAAAAACTCTTCAAGGTGCTCTAACCTCTCGTTTGAATCTTCAATTTCCAACAAATCTTGTTCGTTGGTACGTTGATTCAATATTGCCGGACTGATTAAATCAAGGGCGTTTCTGTATAAAAACTTTGATTTTGAATCGAAATTCTCATCGTCCAGTTTTAAATCATCCATTCTCTTGTTGAGCTGTTCGATGTCCTTTTTAGAGTTTGAATTACTCGTGTGTATCAATGCCAATGTACGATCTAGTAAATCGATCGCTCCAAGAGGAAGCTTAGTTTCTTTAAAGTAACGACGAGCAAAAAATATTGATTCGTCTATTGCTTCTTTCGAAATATTCAATTGATAATGAGCCACCAATTTTAGGCGATGATTCTCTAAACATTCGCGCAGTAAGAAATCGTCTAATTCTTCTAGTTCAATTCGATCGAACTTTCGATTAATCGAGTGCTTTTCAATTGATTTTCGATATGCATCCGGACTAATTGTAGCGATAAGGTTCGCTTTTCCATCGTTTAGCTGAGCTGCAATTAGATTAATTACTGCACCGCTCGATTGACCAGTTTCTGTCAATACTTGTATATCATCGATTACCAAAATACAATTTGGAATCTTCTCTACCTTGTCAAAAATGCTGCTCAGCTTCTTAGAAACTTCATTCACATTTGCACTATTGGCAAGCAGTTTTGCCGTGTTTAGTCCTAAAATTTCCATTTCTTGGACCATTGGATTTTTCGATTCCGAAATATATTTAATCAGTGCTTTGATAAATCCTGTTTTTCCGACTCCGGAATCACCAACCACAAGGACACCTCTGTTTTCTTGTCGTTCTAGATTTTCAAATACCGATCTTATTTCTTTGCTTCTACCAATAATTAATCCGCCCTCATCAATGTTTTTTTGAGTACGCATGTTTGTGCAATAGTTGATCGACTGAATTGCTTCTTCTGTATTACCAGAACCTGGCAGACCTGATGAAGAGGAACGAAGTGGTGAATCATACAAACGGAGGAAATCAGCTTCCTCAACAGATAAGGTTTCAACTTGCGCATTGTCATACACAACCCCCTTACGGACGATTGCCATCATCACGCAAACACCATCAATATAATCTGTTCCTAATTTGATTTTAGATCTCTCAGATTCTTCAAATACTTTTTTAACGTTTTCATCCGCTATTGTACCCTCGCCTTCGCGCCCTCCTTCTGAGGATGAATAAACTTCACGTCTCATTTCAAACCAGTCCATGAGGTAAGCAACGTCTTTCTCCATGCTTTGAAGAACCTCCGTTAAACCAGTTGGCTCATGAAAAAGTGCAAGCGCCAAGTGCGACACACCATACGTTTCATGCCCATCATTTGCGGCAAAATT
>CAJQOB010000117.1 GCA_905479845.1 uncultured Flavobacteriales bacterium | reverse complement strand
GTTACATTTTTGATTTAGACTCTCTTCAAGAATTAAATCTCACTAAAAATAAGTTGAGTTCCTTTCCAATAGGAATTTGTAGACTTCAAGAATTGAAGAATTTGATGATTGGGAGTAACGACATTGTATCGCTTCCTGATTGCATGGAATATGTTTCAAAATTAGAGTATCTTGATCTATACGACAATCCAATAGGTAATTTCCCTCAGTCGATGATGCGATTGAAGAATCTAAAGAAAATTGATTTTACAGGAATTCGATTCAACAAGAATTTTCAGAAACAATGGACCGAGCAACTACCGAATACCGAGCTTGTATTTGATTCTCCCTGCGATTGCATGAACTAGTTTTGACTTCCGAACAAAACCTCCATCCAGCCGCGTAGAGAATCCAACTATCCGAAAATCTGACAGCGCAGCGAATCCAAAAGGCGCAGCCGAATCCAATAATCCAACCAAAACCTCCCAGCATCAATCCAAGAGCGAAGCGATCCGAAAACCTAAAAAGCGTAGCCGAATCTAATACTCCTTCTCCTCAGCGTAACCATTCTCCACAAGCCAATCGTTCACATTCTCACCATCCTTCGTGAAAATGATACCGAGATAACGACCATATTTTCCAGTTGAGTCTTTGATTGTTTTTAGAACAATATTATCTCCAAGAATTTTGTCACGAAGTGCATCTCGTGAGATGAGACCTTGTTCACGTTCTTGACCTCTAACCTCAGGAGCATTCAGTCCATACAGCCTTATTGAAAGACCTTTTCCATCTGTACCTTTCCATTCTATTCCGAATCCAAGGTCGATTGAAACGCGTATTGTATCTGCGTCATAAATACTTATAACGCGAGCTCTATAGTGGTATAAAAAGTCGTTCATATGTTAAACTTAGGCTAATTCTAAAGTCATTCCTATTCGGAAAGTGCTAATAGTGAATACGTTAATCCGAGAATGCAACAGGTTTTGCTCGTTTCTTGAAATTATGTGTTAAGAAAGTGACATCACAAGGAACAGGTCTGATTAATTATTTTGTTCCGTTTCCGAGAATATATCGAAGTCCCAAATTGTAAGAGTTAGCGCTCAGGTTAAATGATAGATCGTGATAAAGGTCATTGGAATCATTGAACTTACTAACCCGATAATTTAAGCCTCCCACTTGTGCGAAAAGCATCCATTGCTTATTGACGAAATAGCTCAAACCTGGTGCTATTATCACAGAACCAGAAATATTACTTCTCTCGCTTTCCGATTGAAAGCCACTACTGTTGGTGTTTTTCGTTCTCGAAGAAGAATAAACTGGTGTAAGGAAGGCTCCAATGTTGAGGTATAATCGGTCTATAATAGGAATGAAACGTGTCACACCAAACCTAGCGCTGTACGAATGAGCTGATTGATTTATGGAGCTTCCAAGAAGGTTATCCGCCTTGTGCGAGAAGAAGCCGTAACCAACTCCGCCCTCGAATAAGTACTTCTCCGAGGTGAATTTCCCAAATCCCGGGTAAACGGTGAAAGTTGTATTCTGAGAATCGTAACCTTGATTTGGTGATTTACTGAAACCGAAACCAACTCCCCCACCTACTACATAGGATCCTGGTGTGAGTTGTGCAAATGATGAAGTTGTGATAAAGAGACCAACAAGGGCAGTAATAATGAATTTCATAGGTTAAGTTTTTTGAGCTAACGCGATCATTTGACTCTTATTTTACGACTTCTGTTAATTTTTCAAATCCTTTGAGATTTAACAATTTTAATCATTCTAGGCTTCAAGAGCTAAAAAACCTTTACACAAGTAGTTACCTTTTTGAGTTTCGTACATATATTAGATAGAACAGACCAATAAAACCCTATTCCATGAATCACTTCTTCCTTAGTTTACTCAGTTCGGTTCTTGCCGTGGTTGCAATTTCCAATGATTGCTTAAGTCAATCAGCAATTGCGGTAGATAGATCCTTTAGTTCGAAAAAGATTAATGAGGCAGGAGATATCGAAGGGGCACTTTACGCCGATCGAACACGTAGAATTCGTCTCACAGCTTCACCAAAAGGAAGTGGAGAAAAAATTGAAGTGGCCTCGTCCAAAGCAAAGGATCTGTATTACTTTGAAAAGGAACACAACATCGTTTGGATCAAATTCAAAGCCATTAAAACAAGCGGATTGGCATTTACGATCGTTCCCGATTCAACAAAGGATGATTACGATTTTCTCTTATTCAAAGCAGAAGGGAGGAGCACAATTTCCAAAATTCAGAAGAAAGAACTTCGACCAATCAGGTCAAATATCGCTCGAACGAGAAATATCAATTTTGGCTATACAGGACTTAGAATAAACGAAAAACACACGCACAACACTTCAGGAATAAATGCTGGCTTCAGTCAAACAATTGATGTGAAGGATGGCGAAATATATTTTTTGGCTATCGATAATGTCTACGACAATGGGGGAGGAGCCACGATTGAGTTTATGTATTTTGAGGAACAAACGATTGAAGGAACTGTTGTTGATTCGGACAATAAGCCGGTAGAGGCAGAAATTGTCTGGGAAAGTAAAAATTATGGAGCGGAACTTTCGAGAGCTCAATCGAATCCGAGCGATGGAATGTTCAAAATCACTGTGCCGTATGATAAAGATGGAACCGACGAATATACCTTATCCATCTTTTCGGAAGGTTGTTTGTTCGAAGAAGTCACGTACACTCCCGTTGAAATTGAAGCAAAATCATCGGCTCCGTTAAAAGTCATTCTACCGAAGCTTAAAAAGGGTGAAAAGGCCAATTTGAAGTGCATAAACTTTGTAAGTAATAAGCCAGTTTTTCTGAAAAGTGCATACCCGTCTCTTAAGCGCTTAGTGAAATTGATGAAAAGAAACAAAGACCTCAAGGTGCTCATTGTAGGGCACACAAATGGATGTGCAGGTGGGATGGAATTTAATCAAGAATTGTCGGAAGCGAGAGCAGCAGAAACGAGAGACTATCTCATCGGAAAAGGCATAAATGAGCGTCGCATTACTACGGATGGTAAAAACTGCAAGGAAATGCTGTACCCTATCGATTCGGGGCCTAGACTTCAAGCATTAAATAGACGAATTGAGGTGCATGTGACTTCTTATTGATGATTTTTTGGTAGTTAAATCCAACTTTTCCCTTGTTTTACACGTATAGTTAATGACTTCTCTTTTGAAGAGGTGTATTGCCATGCACATCATTTTAGTCTAAGCCGTCGTTTTTTTGAGCGACTTGGACAATCTTAGTTGGTAATTCATCTTCAATGAAGGGGATTAAAAAAACTATGATGAAACGATTACTAACAATTACTTGTTTCTTCGCTCTCTACTCGGCGAATGCACAACAAGTACCTCAGTTTAGTCAATACCTGCGAAATCAATATCTGGTGAATCCAGCCGCAGCAGGTGTTTATGACTTTGTCGATGTTACCGTTGGAGGAAGGGTACAATGGCTCGGCTTTGAGGACGCTCCCAAAACTTCCTACCTGTACGTGTCTTCAACTCTTAAGAAAGAGACAAGAGCGAGCTACAATCCGGGAATTAGAATTAGTAGTGGGCCTGTACGGAACCCAGAAATTAAGACAGGAAACTTGAAACATGCTTTGGGCGGACAGTTGATAGCAGATCAGTACGGAGCTTTTCGTCAACTACGAGCTTCTATAACGTATGCTTTGCACGTCCCGTTATCGAGAGATTACAATCTTTCTTTTGGAACGAACGTCGGAATTTCGAATCGAGCTTTCTTGGCTGATCGTGCCCAAACGCTGAACATGATGACGGGAGCCGCATATGTGGATAATACATATGACAACTTCGTTGCGAATACAGGAGCGCAAAACACATTAGATGTCGGGGCAGGATTATACCTCTACTCGAAAAAGATGTTCTTCGGAATTTCAGCTGATCAACTGACGAAGGATTTCGTGAAATTTGGAAATGTAGAAACGACATTCGATCCAAACATGCACTTTCAAGGAACAGCAGGAGTGAAAATTCTACTATCAAGAAATTTGTCTTTGATGCCGGCTGTTTTGGCGAAATATACGCAAGCTGCCCCAATCTCAATTGAAGGTTCACTGCAGTTTGAATACAAAGAATGGCTTTGGATAGGAGCTTCGTACAGAAATCAAGATGCGGTTGTTGCAATGGCAGGCTTGAATATTAGTGAGCGATTCAAATTTGGGTACTCGTACGATTTCAATATCTCTAAAATGAGCAAT
>CAJQOB010000116.1 GCA_905479845.1 uncultured Flavobacteriales bacterium | reverse complement strand
GTAAAATTACCAGGTAATTCTTCGTTGAACGTTGGCGTAACAGGAAGTATCGTGTTGCATGATCGCGTTTCAAAAGTGCCTACTGACTTGCCGCCAAGTCACCAAGAATAATTTGTTCGACTGAATTACAAAGGTTATTTTCGAATCCTATGCTAAACGGATTCTCCACATTTCTTCTCTTTTTTGCTTCATTCTTAATCAGTTCAACGGGATTTTCACAAGTTGATCCGTGTATAGAAGCATCTACATTCAAAATTGTGGTTCTTGGATCTTCAACAGCTGCAGGCTCAGGACCATCAACACCAGACAGCACATGGGTCAATAGATACAGAAGCTATTTGCAGTCTATAAATCCTGCGAATGAGGTAATTAATTTGGCCGTTGGAGGGTACAATACCTACCGAATCATGCCAACAGGTTTCACTCCTCCTCCCAATCGACCGAATCCCGATATTGTGCGAAACATCACAGCAGCACTCGCTGAATCACCGGATGCGATTGTAGTGAACATGCCTTCCAATGATGTTGCCTCGAATTTCACATATACAGAGCAAATGTTCAATTTGGATACGATCGCTCAAATTGCCAGCGCCGCTTCAGTTCCGATTTAGATTTGCACTACACAACCTCGAAACTTTAGTATTGCTCAAGCGCAATTGCAATGGGATCTTAAAGACTCCATTCTGTCCCAATTCTCTCCGTATGCGATTGATTTCTGGACAACAATTGCCACTCCCTCCTATTTTATTGATCCTTTGTTTGATTCGGGCGACGGTGTACACCTAAATGATTCGGGCCACAACATTTTGGAGTCAAGAGTAATTGCGGCTGATATTCTACAAAACGTATATACTACACCTGCAAGTCCAGATCCCTCTGTGCTGAGTATTTCGTCCGAATACTTAACTGTTTGCGGTGATTTTGTTTCTGCATTCAATATCGAGACACTTAATTTTGGTCCAAATGACTCTCTTCCCGTATCCGTTTATTTAGAATTAAGTGATGATCAATTCGGAATTGTTGATTCCTACACCTACACATACTCTCAAGGAATACCTCCTTGTATTATTGACACTCTTCAAATTTTTGGGAGCACCTATTATGGCGGTAACTACGCCGTTACATCCATTGTTTCAGGAGCCTCAAACTCCAACACTTCTAATGATACATTGACTTATCAATTTTCTACTTCTGGTCACCCTACTTGGGTTGCGAATCATGACACTTTGTGTGACTCTGGTTTAGCTGTGCTTTCCGTTTCAATTGATCCACAAGACACAGTGGTATGGTATCCAGATGTATTCAGTCCTATCCCAATTGAATATGGCAATATCTTTCAAACTCCATTCATCACTTCAACCACAGACTGGTACGCCGAAGTTGTTCGGGGTGAATTGCACTACTCCGACGACATTTTCACAAGCAATAATTCGACAATCAACTGGAATGGAACCATGTTTGATTTGATTGGACACGAAAATATTGAAATCGATAGTTTTGATATTAAAATCAATACAACTGGAACGCAAGATGTAGAAATCTACCGAAAATCAGGAAGCTATTTGGGCTATGAATTGGACCCAAGTGCCTGGACACTGATCGACATTGTAACAGTTGATGTACTCAATCCAAGCATTCAAACACACGTCCCTTTCAACGGTTTTTCAATTGCACAGGACGATACCGTGGGTATTTACTTGACAATGGCTGACCCCAATGCCGATTTATCCTACATCAATGCTGGAGGGGTTCAAACGCGATCTACAAACGAACTCACAATGGTAACAGGAAGTGGAGTCAGTAACAATTTCTCCAATTCTTATTACCCGAGAGATTGGAATGGTCGCGTTTATTACCATTACGGTGAACGGCTTCAAGGCGATTGTTCCACAGGTCGATTTCCTGTTACAGCATTCTTGAGTGATCTTTCTTTTGAAACAATTCAAGATACGATCATTGACATTCAAGATACCTTGTTGATTACGACAACTTCTGGAATGACAGATTACGAATGGATGGATCAACTGCAAGCTCATTTGACTTTATCGCGTCTCAATTTGGAAACGGAATTCACTTTGTAAACGTGGGCGCATACGATTCTCTCGGTTGTTTTCACATGGACACGGTTGTGGTTGGAGTTGCCGATTTGGTTTCTGTTGACGAATTATCTCTTAAACTTACTGTATCACCTAACCCAACAACAGGAATCATTCACTTTTCAGAAGAAAACATTCACTTAGTAAAGATTCTCACCTTAGATGGAAAACAAGTCGGTCAACTCGAACCAATGAATGGAAAGATTGATTTATCTGAATTTCACAACGGATTCTACCTCCTTGAGATTTACATTAGATCTCGAACCCAAGTCCTCAAAGTTCTGAAAGCTGATCAATAACGCGTGATTACGAAAATAACCGTACTTTTGCCCCTTCGAATCAGGCAAATCGAGTTATGCAGAAAATTTTCAATCTCTTCGACCTTAAGGCGAAGGTCAACTACAAAAATGAAATACTTAGTGGATTGACTGTGGCCCTAGCATTGGTGCCAGAAGCAATTGCTTTTGCGATGATCGCTGGACTCTCCCCTTTAACGGGATTGTACGCTGCATTTTCAATTGGATTGATTACTTCAATTCTTGGAGGACGTCCTGGAATGATCTCTGGAGCAACTGGAGCGATTGCCGTAGTTTACGTTGGAATGATCGCCATTCTGAAAAAGGCAATGCCGGACATCAGCGTCGACGAAATCACGCAGTACATCTTTGCAACGGTTATTCTGGCTGGGATTCTTCAAATTTTAGCGGGATTACTTAGACTCGGAAAGTTCATTCGTTTGGTACCTCATCCTGTGATGTTTGGTTTTGTGAATGGATTGGCAATTGTAATTTTCTTAGCACAAATTGATTCATTCAAAGAGTCAGTTCAGAACCATTACGGAGAAGATAAAATTGAAACGATTTCAACCCTAAAAGCCTTCGACCTCAACGAAACGAAAACGTATTTCACAGATAGCGAAACTGGGCTTATCACTTACAATTTCAGAGATAATCAAATCTCGAATGTGGAATCTGGAGAGCTAGAGTATGAAATTCACGACGGTCAAGTATTTGACGTTGAGACGAAAAAAGTGAAATTCAATTACGAAAACGGTGACCTCTACGAAATAGAAGCAAAAGGTCGAGTAATGGAATACTTGAGTCAGAATGAGCTTTTATTAATGATCGGATTGGTTCTTTTGACCATGCTGATTATTTGGGGATTACCAAAACTCACAAAGTTCATCCCTTCTTCGCTTGCCGCGATTATAGTCGTGTCAGGAATAGTGATCGGTTTTGGAGTTGATACAACAACTGTAGGTGATATCGCTTCAATTAAAGGTGGATTCCCACCCTTCAACGTCCCTTCCATTCCATGGACGTGGGAAACATTGGCAATCATCTTCCCTTATGCTCTAATCGTTGCGGGAGTTGGATTGATCGAGAGTTTGCTGACACTTAA
>CAJQOB010000115.1 GCA_905479845.1 uncultured Flavobacteriales bacterium | reverse complement strand
AAATGTCGTAATTCTGTTTCTTTAATCAAACCACAACTGAAAGGATATTACCACAAGAAGTTAGGAAAATGTCGTAATTCTGTTTCTTTAATCAAACCACAACTACAGTCAAAGAACAATAAGACACTATAAAAATGTCGTAATTCTGTTTCTTTAATCAAACCACAACTGCCCCTCTTCGACCTCCACGATCTTGACCAATGTCGTAATTCTGTTTCTTTAATCAAACCACAACTTGATGGGTGCAGCAAAAGAATACGTCCGAAATGTCGTAATTCTGTTTCTTTAATCAAACCACAACAAAGAGAATGAAGACGGCACATGGTCAGAAAATGTCGTAATTCTGTTTCTTTAATCAAACCACAACTACAATCCAAGCATCACACAACGTCTTAACAATGTCGTAATTCTGTTTCTTTAATCAAACCACAACTACTTCGTGCGTTTACTTACAGTACTTCTTAATGTCGTAATTCTGTTTCTTTAATCAAACCACAACACCGCCTTGAATGATCCATTTTATTGGTTTAATGTCGTAATTCTGTTTCTTTAATCAAACCACAACTTTAAGGCTGATATGAATACAACCCCAATTAATGTCGTAATTCTGTTTCTTTAATCAAACCACAACTCATTCTCGTCTAGTATTACAGGGAAGTCAAATGTCGTAATTCTGTTTCTTTAATAAAACCACAACAGGAACTGGACGGTCAATTGAAGAAACGCTAATGTCGTAATTCTGTTTCTTTAATCAAACCACAACTACATTCCTTTCAGACCTTACATTGGAAGAAATGTCGTAATTCTGTTTCTTTAATCAAACCACAACGGCGTAGTTGTAAGATGAACATTCACACCAAATGTCGTAATTCTGTTTCTTTAATCAAACCACAACTAGATATACGGTCGGAAGGGAGTTTAAGAAAATGTCGTAATTCTGTTTCTTTAATCAAACCACAACTGTTAATGATGAGTGGTTAACCGACTGAAAAATGTCGTAATTCTGTTTCTTTAATCAAACCACAATAGTTGATCTATCCAACTCAAGTTAACTCTTGACCAACATTATGAGTTAAAGAGTTTACTCAGGAGAAAATGATTACAAAATGAAGAATTCAAGAAGTTAACTAACCTTCAACTTTAAAAAAATGAATTTAGTTGAACCCTATTGAGATGGATTGAACTATCTTGAAATTGAAAATAATTATTCAGCACCTTTTTCAGCATTAAAAAACACAACACTCAGTAAAATCAATAGTTGTAGAAGGTATATTTTGTTCTTCGAGATGAAAACGTAAATGACGAAGTGAGTGAAGGTGGACATGGAACTAGGGTAGCAGGAGCGGTTCTCTATCCAAATGGTGTGCGCTCAATAAATTCACATAAATTACAAAGTTGGATTGTTAATTTAAAAATCCTAGATGCAAATAATAGTATTCCCGAATACGTATTCCCTCCTGCCCTTCTTGAAAAAATTATTGTAGAGTATGCTGGAGAACACAAACTAAAGCTTTTTAATCACTCTGTTGCCGCAAACACCCCATGTAGATTAAATAGAATGAGTATGTGGGCTGCCGTGATTGACAAGCTATCGTATGAAAATGACATTCTTTTTCTTCAGGCAGTCGGCAACCTTTGGGAAGAAGGAGAAGGGGCGCATTTAGGAATTAAAAACAATATTGATTCAGGCGTTGACTATCCCGACTACTTGATGAGACCATCTAGTCGAATTGCCAACCCATCTCAAAGTCTTTCAGCTCTTTCAGTTGGCTCAATATCATCGAGTGAATTAGACACTGATAATTTTATTTCATTAGGGAACACTGGAGATGCTTCCGCCTTCTCTCGTTCAGGACTTGGAATTTGGGGGACTGTTAAACCTGAAGTCGTCGAATATGGAGGGAACTACTCAATTTCGAAACAATCGGTAACAACCCTATTAAAGGCACCTAAAGAGCTTTCCCTAGAATTACCTCGAGTTTCACCTGAAGGGCCTTTATACTCGAAAAATGCAGTTGGTACTTCATTTTCAACTCCAAAAGTATCACATGTTGCATCAAAACTTTCTCAGCAATTTCCAGGCAAAAGTAGTTTATACTACAAAACGCTTATTGTGCAGTCTGCTAAATGGCCTGGGAACATCTACCCAAATGATGGAGATATTGCACTGAATAAGCTTCGCACTCTAGGATTTGGGTTACCCATTCTTGAAAATGCTCAATTCAATAATGACCACAGAATAACAGCTATCACCAATGATAATGAGAATATTAACGAAGGAGATTTGCATCTTTATGAGATAAAAATACCTGAAGAATTACGTAAGCCGGGGGAAGATTTTGACATATTAGTCGAAGTGACTTTGTGTTATACTGCAAATCCAAGGCGTACTAGAAAGAACAATAGGAAATACTTGTCAACTTGGGTCGACTGGATTCCTAGTAATATCAACGAACAACCGGAAGTTTTTAAGGAGTATGCTGAAAAAGTTGAAGACGTAGAAGCAATATCAAGAGACGCGTCTTCATTTAGGTGGATGTTAGGAGCTCAAAGTAATCAAGGGATTGCTAATGAAGTATCCAGGAATAAAGGTCTGACTCAAAAAGACTGGGCAGTAGTAAAATCTTATGAACTTACAGAAGGGTTTTGTATCGCAGTGAGAGGAAGAAAAGGGTGGGATACATCTGGATTGAACCCAGCAAATTACTGCTTAGCAGTTAGTTTTGAGTCACTAGGTCAAGAGCTTCCTATTTATGCACATCTTAAAACTCAAGTTGAGCTGCCAACTCCTCTTCGTGTTGTAGTTTAAAAGATTAGTCTGCAAAATCTAGGGGACATTTTGGTGTTACAAAAAGGTGTTACAAATTGTCGTTATTTGCGCTCAAATGCTTCAAAACAGCATTTCACAATCCGTTAACATTCTGATTTTCAATGCAAAACTGTTAACTCATAGTCCGAAGGTCGAAGACAATCAGATATAAGACTTGTACCTTTTCAAATCAACTTCCAAAAAGTTCGAATCTTGACCTATTTGGGTCACAAAAGCTTTCTTAACGGAAAGCTTTTTTTGTTTTATAATGTTTCATGCATCAATTCGCTTGGAGATATAGGGGATCAAGACCAAAACCTGTGGATTAGCATAAATTTGCGTTAATCTGTACAAGAAGTATTCTTTGTTTTACGGATGAGTTATATTGGATCAACGTCAAAAGTTTTGGATTAGGCATAAATTTGAGTCAAACGGTACAGAAAGTATTCTTTGTGTGTCACGAAGTGACTCGTGTACTTTGTGGTCAAAAATATCAACAGAGAACCATGTACCATTAAGTTGAGTAATTATTCCTCCCCAACTTTTGAACTTGATCCGATATAGGTCATAAAAAGTGGTTTTCAACCTTAAACGAATATCTCACTATCTTTGTTCTCCCGCTTAGGAAAGTTTGATTGAAAAGAATCTCATTTATATTCATAATAGTAGTAGTTACTTTCAGTAGCTTAATCTCTTATGCGCAAGAATCAACTTATTTCGTGCTGGGAGAAAATCAACTTTCAAATACTAGTATTTATTCGGTATGTGAAACAAAGAATGATTTGGTTTACATTGGAACAGATCAAGGTTTATTTGTATACCAACATGGAAGTTTTGTACATATTCTTGGCGCGGAAGAGCAGCACGGAAATTCATTGTTTAATTTGAAGGTAAACAATGAAGGAGACTTGTTTTGCGGCAATTTAAGAGGTCAGATATTTAAGCTTGTGGATAATAAACTTGAGTTGTTTTATGCACTCCCGAAAAAGGCTATAGGACTTGATCTGCGCTACGAATTCGATAATAAAAACCATTTATTGATTGCTTCTTTTCGGCAATGTGTATCGTTAGATAGTAGTGGAGTTCCGTCTGTTTTATATTCTACTGAAAATGGTATTTCTGGTTTCAATAAACTGCCAGACGGGCGAGTGCTTTTTAGAACGATGACCAATGATTCATTAATATTTATTGATGAAGGGAAAGTGATTTCCGAACATTTTTCAGATGAAGATAATAACAATCCATACGGCAATAGTATTCATGGTTTGAATGGTCGACTGATCAATTTCTTACCAAATGGAAAAATTCAAAAGCTTAATTCTGCAGAATTAGATAACCGAGTTAAACCCGTAAAGAATGAGCGCTACGTTCAGTTTTCCTCTGATGTTATTTGGGCATTAGATCATGCGAAGGGTTTGAGGAAAATTCGAATCGGTAATCAAAACATCCTTTCGGTTGAATCCAGGATGTATGAAGACAAATTCATCTCTGCCATGTATCAAGGTAAGTATGGAACGCTGTTTTTTGGAACATTTGGAGAGGGATTGATTGTTGTTCCAAATCAAACAACTAAGAGGCACATAAACGAAGAAAGTTTTAGCGCAAATGGAATTGCAGTGGACAATAACAACAACGTGTTCCTTTCTACCCGAGATGGAAAAGTACTTCACTACAATAATACAACGGAGATAATTGAAAATATACAAGGAAAGACAATAGAGAAAATTTTTCATGTAGAAGGATTTGATTTTGGTTACAATGAGTTGTTTCCTTCAATTATTTACGGCGGTAAATCTCCGGACAGCAAATCATATGAAATTGGTTCCATAAAAGATGTGTATCAAGCAGATGAACAAAATGTATTCATTGCGACTTCTATTGGGATTTTCAAAAAGGGAACTAATATTTGTAGATACCCCATTTGTTAGGACAGGGTTTATTCAAAATTAGTATAATAATCAAGCGACAGCTTGATACCAGTTAA
>CAJQOB010000114.1 GCA_905479845.1 uncultured Flavobacteriales bacterium | reverse complement strand
CAGCGAGAGGGCAAGGCAGAGAAATCGTGTGTTGCAACATTGGAGTCACACTTTGGAGTAAAGAAATTAACGAGAATCGGTTAGTGCTTTAGCGTAATTGTGAATTTCGACCCAACCCCCAATTCACTTTCTACAGAGATTGATCCTTTGTATCGCTTCAAACTACGTCGGATAAAGTATAAACCTAAACCATATCCTTCAGTCGATTTCGAATCACGGAAACCTTTTTCAAAAATGTTCTCGATGTTATCCTCGTGAATTCCTATCCCGTTATCGACAACATCAATGATCGTGGAATTGTCCTTTTCTGAGAAAATAACTTGAACCTTAGTATTCGATTTTGGGTTTCGATATTTGATCGCATTGCACATCAAGTGTTTCAAAAAAGTATAAACAGTTTCAAAATCACCCATAAACGACTCTTTCAAGTTGTTTTGAACATCAAAAGTAAGCCGATCATAGCCTTGACTGAATCTCAATTCAGAAAGAATGCTTTTTACGATAGTATTCGGCTCAATGAGTTCGATAGAAGTATCATCGACCTTATTCAATTTATCCAATTGAGAATACTTCAATCGGTAAAGGCTCTCAAGTGATGTTTGTAAGCTATAATTGTGATCGCTTGGTGACACATTACATTTTTTCAAAGATTTCACCGCTTCGATCACGCTATCAATGGAAGTCAAATTGTTGTACGTTTCCTCCTCCAAATCAATATTTGAAGTATCGAAATCTATGCTAACAACGAACTCCTTTACTTCGTCTACATCATCACTGAGTTGATCATCAGATAAGATCACATTGTCCAATTGGACATAGGCTTCAACCTGATTAGAACCAGCATTAATAGATCCTAGTGTTCTGTTTCCAGTTTCCCCATCGGCAATTTCCGTAATGGTTGTACCTGCCCAAGCTGGTAGAATGTCATAAATCGATTGGTCGATTAATTCACCTATTTGCCGTTGAAGCAGTTTTTCTAATCTCCGACTAATAAAACGAATACTCCCGCCTTCATCAACAACAATAAACGCTTTGGTTGGATCTGCACTTAAATATGTATTGACCGCTTTCGTCGAAACGGTTGATTCTTTGAATTTCTCAGCAAGTGACCCAAGAATGTAACCGATGTAATTGAAAATATTTCGTTCTTCGTCGACAACTTGGAAAACTGGAATATCTTGAGAATAGTCCAATCTCATCAGCCCATCAACCACTTGATTGATTACGTCTGAATCACTTACTTCATCATCGTCTTCTAACCCAACAAAAACAATCTTCTTTAGTAACAAAAACAGTTGCTTGTGTTCCTCAGACCATTCCGATTCAGATGTATCCTCGAGAATACGTTTAGCCGAACGAATAACTCCTGCAAGTTCACGCTCGATCACAGTCTCTTCATCAGCAAATTCCAACTCAATACTTTTCAGTAGAATGGATTCAGAAATATTTAAACGATTCTGTTTTTTACGGATGAGCTGTTCACAGTATTCTGCGAGCACTCGTGCCGCGAAGGGATCAAACTCGCGAATATTATTCTTAACAATATGTCCTTCTTTTAAAGAAAAGTTTCCTCTCATGCATTAACCAATTCAACAATTATTGTACCTAATCATGCGGGCGGCTGGACGAAAATAATTTCTAGTTCGCGGTTAAGCTTGTGTAAATTTAGGGAGAATTGGTGGTTTTTCCATGTTTTCTAACGACCAATTGGGTTTTTCGAGCTTTTTTAGAATCGTTTTAATTAACCGGTTTCACTTCTGATAAGTAAAAAACTTATTGAACCTACAATAACTACCTAATAACCAAGCCTCTAAAAGATTAAACAAGGAATATTCGGTATTAATCGCGTCATTGGATTTTGAATTTAACTTTCGAAAAAACTTGAAAATATCCATCCCATTTTGATTAGAGTTGTTGGAGAACAATAAAAATTCGAAAAAAATTCGATCTTCGAGCAAGATTTACCGCGGATGCCACACTTACAACGCGAGTTTTACCTTCTTTCTGAAGTATTCATTCCTTTCATTGGTGCAATACTGCTGCTTGCAATTTGGTCGGCGGTTCAGCGATACTTCAAAAATCAGCTTTCACATGAAATTTCGGTAATAAAGAGTCGACAAAGGGCTAATCTATCTTAGCCTGTCATTAGTTGTATGGTGTGCTTCTGCGACAGTTATCTTTCTCTCCGTACGTATCTCGGATAGCGAATGGACGCTGTTGATTAGTCAAAATATCTTCTCGATTCTCAACAGTTTATTCCTGATTCTGGCAATCTTCTATTTCGATCACGCTCCCTCATACCTGTATAACAATCAGAAAAACGCGAAGAAAATTATTTTCCTGTTGATCGGTTTATCGGGGAACACATGAAAACACTATCGGCAACAAGTCCTAAACCTGGGTCAAGTAATATACGCAGCAATAGCTCACTACTATCAGGGTTAAAGATGAACTTATTATCCCCCCTTCCAAGTATCAGTGGCGTTGCATTGCTGATATCGTACCACAACTCTTCGTTCTCTAGTATCGTTCCATTTAAATTTTCAAAATTTTGCTTCAGCGAATAGTTATGCTCCCAACCTCTCCATCCGTATGGGAAGTTCCCCGTCGAATAGCCAGCAGTACTCGAATTACACGGGTGTTCCAAATAAAATTGAGGGGTTCTATTGTGCATCCCAATATTTTCATTGAAATAATTGCCGTATTCGCTTTCATCAATACAATCTATCGTCTCGTAGTAACGAATAAATATTGAGTCTCCAGCTTCTAAAACCTCATTACTCGAATAGGCGCTGTCATATAATGGATAAGGTCCAAAATCTGGTATTTGAATAAAATTGACGGGAATTTCCACGCCTGCGGGCTTCTTGAAGAACTCCACGGTTGAAAGGTCAATAGAACTTACCGTTCCAAGGGTTCCTGTTCTGTAAAATCGCAGCAATGTTTCCGAGGCATCCCCAGTTCCAATATTCGTAACCCTTACAAGTCGTTCCTGTGGAATCGACCAACATTCTTCGTAACCTCTGGTCAATAGTTCAATACTAATGATGGGTTTATCATTCGGATCAAAACTCGCTGTTGAGAAATAAGATGGGTCAGAAATTGGTTGACAAATCGGACCACTGAGGCATCCATACTCAGCATTAAAATCTGCTACACTGTTGTCAATAGAACCAGCAGGACAGTCAACAAGAAGTACAGTTTCTTTAAAAACGATTGAATCACCTTGCCCAACATTGGACACAGAAACGGTATAATAAATTGTAGAATCCGTAACGGTCTTTATTATTTCTGCTCCCACAGGATAGACTAATTGAATATCTTGCAGATGGACTCCTGCATTCACGTAGGACGATTGTATAATGTCCGTAAACTTAAACTTACCCGTGAAATTAGTAGACGAAGTGTTAACGTATTTGTAGGTACGATCAATAGGAACATTGAATTGTCCAAGCCCGTAACTTAAATTCGTACTACCAGCTCCATCGAAGACCAGCCATGGCGAAACGGCGTTATAAGGAGAGCTTGAAAAAGAAACATCCGGAGATCCATTAAAATCAATCGATATATCGTTCGTTAAAACTGATGATGAATTTGCACTTATTAAATCGCACGTTGCATAGATAGAGTAATCCATGGTAAAACTATTTCCGGTAAGGTTAAACCATCAATATTGGATTCTCCAGGTTAGTACTATCAATTGATAGCGTTCCATTTGAAGTACTGCTTGATGTAAAATGGATGTACTGAGGGAGTGATAAATCAATCAATAGTACATCACTCAAATTATAATTACCCACATTTTTTGTCACTTCAACACTCAAAGAGAGCGTTTCACAAACTTCAATTTGTGCAATTCCAGTGAGCTCAGTTACCGTTACGGTTTGAGCGAAGGCACTAGTAAATGAAATAATAGATAATGCTAGGGACAGGAGTTTTCCGCGTTTCATAGTGTAGAATGGTTTCAGTGTTAGTACGTGCTAATTTAACCCCTTTCAATTATTCTTTCCTTATCGTAGCTGACTTTTTTTTCGTTAAAAAGTTCAAAATCAACTTTTTACTTAACTCTCCCTAACAAGTCTATTCACAAAAAGTCAACATCATCAGCACTTTTGATCTCAAACGAAAGAACAACGAGTTAACGAAACTCTATAAAAAACAGAAGTCCTCGATTTCTCAAGGACTTTTCTGTAGTGACACTCGGAATCGAACCAGAGAAGCAAAACTTCGAAAGAGCACAGCATTAGCGAAGCTCTAGGTGCCCCCTAAAAATAAAAACCTTATTAAATACAAAAGCCCTCGATTTCTCAAGGGCTTTTTTCTGTGGTGATACTCGGAATCGAACCAAGGACACATGGATTTTCAGTCCATTGCTCTACCAACTGAGCTATATCACCAACCTAAATTGTGGGGGCAAAGATATGCAATTCTTTTTAATACACCTCTATGTCCTACAATTTTTTTTACTCCAAATCTATAAGCACCTGAGTTCCATTATGAATTTGATTCAGATCATGTGTGAAATTAGGAGTTTAAGGAAAGACTTTGAGCGAATAACGCGTTATTTCCAAATGGTTTGACGAAAAAAATCGCACTTTTACGGGTGAAGTAGTAAAAGCTTATTTCACTTAAATTTAGAATAGAACTCAGGTTTATACATGCAAAACACAACCGTCTTCATTATTGATGCAGGGAATTCTTCGATTAAAGTTGCCCGATTTGAGTTGGACCAGCTCATGGAGGTTCAACGCTTTCCTTCTGACGAATTGAGTGAAATCAAAACATTTATCAGAGATAATGATGGTCAATATGCAGTGTCCTCGGTCCTATCAAAAAAGGACACCGATGAAATTGTATCTACAATTCCTGACATTCTCCTACTTGAAACAGATGCAAAAGTCAACTTAACGATCAACTACGGTACAACGAACACATTGGGAATGGACCGCCTTTGCAACGCGATTTACGCTTACAATAGAACCAAAAGTGATTACGCGGTAGTCGTGGATATTGGAACCTGCATCAAGTTTGACATTGTTCACAAAACAGATGGATATATCGGTGGTTCAATCTCCCCAGGAATTCAGCTTCGCTACAATGCGCTAAACGATTATACAGGGAAATTGCCCCTTCTTTCCAATAAAACCCAAGCGGAACTCGTTGGTACATCAACTAATTTAAGTATCCAATCAGGTGTAATGAACGGAATTGGGGCTGAAATCAACGGTACGATGGATCAATACAGGAAGCGCTTTTCGAGCTTAACTTTTTTTGTGACAGGCGGTGATGCTCAGAACTTTGATATCCTTACAAAAAATGACATCTTTGCAGACAAAAATTTAACCTTGATTGGGTTATATGAAATATACCAGCAGAATGCGTAAACTTCTTTTCTTACTCAGTTTCTTCGTTTTGGGAAGTAGTTCCTTCGCGCAAATAACTGCGAGTTCACCGTACAGTTCTTTCGGAATTGGAGAGCAAGGTGGACTTGACCACGCCACAATCTCAGGAATTGGAAACTCTTTTGGAACAGCGATTGATTCATTCACTTTGAACTATTACAATCCATCTAGCTACAATTCACTGTCGTCAGGTAACCCACTTTTCTCAATGGGAATCTCTTCAAGAATCTCTTCATTTTCTGAAGGTAACCTGTCAAACACAAGCACAGTATCAGCGATTCAGCACTTCGCTTTTGGTTTTAAAGTGAAAGAGTACTTCGGTGCAGCTTTCGGTCTGAAGCCATATAGTAGAAGAGGATATGAATTCTCAAATTATGATGTGATCGGTTCTGATTCCATTCAACACACCTATTCAGGAACAGGGGGAATCAATGAACTCTTCTTAGGACTAAGTACAAATCTTTTCAAGTTTAAATCTACTCAACTTTCTGTTGGGGCGAACCTAGGATACTTATTTGGAAGCCTCGAGAATCAGCGTTCAAGCACGACAGTAGTTAATGGAGCTGGTTCAATTGGTGGTATTGATCTCAAAACTATTCGAGCGAAATCATTCCACTACGATCTTGGAATGAACTTCTCACATCAAATCAATCAATCGAATGCTGTTATGTTAACTGCAGTAATTGATCCGGGACAAAACTTGAATACTATTTATTCGTACGGTCGTTATTATTCACCTGATGTCGAGAACACAACTGTGTACGACACACTCGATTATTCAGGACTCATTAAAGGGCAGGTTCAGTCAGTTCCTCGCTTCACTTACGGCTTGAGATACACCTTTTCAAGAAGTACACACCTAGATGCAACCAAAAAACTGAATAATTCACTCGCCATTCACGCGTCATACAGTACCGCTGACTACACAAAATTCACACTTCCCTTCGATACAACTTCGACAGATTTCTCAAAATCAACGAAATATACTTTCGGAATGGAATTCATTCCTGAGACGGATTTCATTAATAATAAGCCAATTACGAAGTTTTACCAGCGAATGCGCTACCGAGTGGGAGGATATTTTGCCGAACTTCCATACAAAACAGACGGTGAACAAGTAACCGACTTTGGCACAACATTTGGATTAGGATTACCGATTGTAATTAAAAACTCTCTTTCCTCCATTAATTTTGGATTTACAATAGGACAAAGAGGTGTTGGAAACCAACAATCGCTTGGTGAAACGTATTATGGGATTAACTTTGGTGTTACAATAGCACCGCTAGGAGACAACTGGTTCCAGAAACGCAAGCTGAATTAATTAAAATGATGAAAATGAAATTTGGAAAATTACTTTTAATCGGAGCAACAGCTCTTTTAACTTTCGGAGCAAGTGCGCAAGGTGATGACGCAGAGCGTGAGTGTAAAAGAATGAGATTCCTTGCTGGTGAAGAAGGCTTGAACAAAGAAGATTACAAAACAGCTGCAATGTACTTATTGAAAGCAGAGACAGTCTGTGGTTCATTAGATAAAGACAACTGGGATCGTTTGATGGGAAGTTTGAAGACTGTCATCAACGAAGAAACAGATGACGCAACTAAAAAGACATACATCGATACTCTTTTGGCAGCATACGATCGTCAAGATGCAGCAGGTTTCTACGAGGAAAAATTTGACTTGGAAAGAGGAACGTACATTATGCAATCAGCGGCACCGGATGCAAAAAAAGCGGATAGCTACTTCCAAACTGGAATTAAAGCAGCAGGATTAGGAACACACGAATCTTACCTTGTTTATGCATACTACGCAACGTACTTAGTATACAACGCGGCACAAGGAGATGAGAAAGCAGCACTGAAGAAACGAATGATTGAAGACTACTTCAAATTCTCTGAAATGGTTTCAAAAGCTGGAATGACTCCTCAAACTCAAGAGACATTGACAACTTACTTGGATTATGTAGTAGAATCGTGTGATGCGCTTCTTCCAGAGATTCCAGGATACATTAAAAACTTGCCTGAAGATAACGCAGCAGCGATTGAAGCAATTAAGCGCATGATTACATTACTCGACGCTAAGAAGTGTGACGGAAGCCAAGAATACAAGGACTTAGTTGATGCGTGGGTAGAACGTGCTCCTGAAGATTTAGATGCTCTTATTAAGAAAGCGTCATTAATGGAAGGAACAAAAGCGATTCCAGTATTGAAAGACATTATCAGTAAAACGGATGATCCAGCGATAAAAGCTAATTGTCAATACCAAATTGCCTACGCACAATACAAAGCTGGACAATATTCCGCAGCACACAGTTCTGGAAAAGCTTGTACTGGAGAGTACAGAGCGAAAGGATTACTAATCGCAGCACAAAGTGTTGCAGCAACAGCAAACGGCTGTGGAGATAGCACTTTCGAAAGAAAATGTAACTATATCTACGCTGCTCAATTAGCTGAGCAAGCAGGTAACGGAGGTAAAGCAGCAACTTACAAAGCAAAAGCGCCGAGTTCTTCAGATTGTTTCAACGAAAACAGTCCGAAGTCAGTAACATTGACTTGCTGGGGAGTAACGGTAAATCCTTGCCCTTGATTGAATGAAAAATAGTTCAACGATATACAAATACTGGATACCTGTCATGATTATGGCAGGTATCCTTTTTTCTTGTGTAAATGACTTGGACACGATTCAAAAAGTAACCTACGACCCGAAAGCACCGAATGAAACCTCAACAAATCTGGAGGTTCTTTACACGGATTCTGGATACGCACGAGTGAAGATCTTTGCAAAACTTGCCGAAACCTACAGCTCTCCCGAGCGAGTTACAAAATTCAAAGATGGCGTAGAAGTAGATTTCTTCTCGGAAGACGGGGATGTCGTTTCCAAGCTTACTGCTCTTTACGGGGAGGTGAATTTTAAATCAGGATTAATTACTGTCCGTGATTCTGTCGTTCTTCGAAACTTGAAGAAAAAACAATTCATGGAAACAGAAGAGTTGTTTTACAATCAGAACAATGACACCATTTCCACTCAAAAGTACGTTGTCTGTAAACGAGACGGCAAAGGAGTGATCGGTCGGGGTCATGGACTAAAAACTACTCGTTTTTTCAATTATTTTGAAATTCTAGAGCCTGAAGGAAAGATGGATTTCTCTGAGGATTGACTATTCCTTGGAATGTCATTTAAAATAACCTATTCACGATGAAATTCTTTATCGCATTATTTGTTGGAACCTTCATCTCCCTCTCTTTCAAAGCTGAGGCTCAAAATGATAGTTTAGAATGTGAACGACTGAAGTTTTTAGCTGGCGAGGCTCTAGTAGTTGATGACTATAAAAGAGTTGTAAGTAACATACTCAAAATAGAAAAGAGTTGTGGCCTAGATCAAGAATACGGACACCTCCTTCTTGGAACCCTCCAGACTGTCATCAATAAAGAACCGATGGACTCAGAGCGGCGCAACCAATATATAGATACGATTTTGAGTGCATGGGAACGACAGGAGAATGAAGGCTTGTACAGTAAAGTAGATGACTTAAATCGTGCAACCCATCTAATGCAGTCATCGAGCCCAGATTATGAAAAAGCAGATTTCTTCTTTCAACGAGGAATCAAAAGAGAAGGAGTTCAAACCCACCAGACATACCTAGTATATGCTTACTACGCAACGTATGTAATTCATAATTCAGCAGAAGGTGACAAGAAATCCAAATTCAAAAGAAGAATGCTTTCTGACTATCTTACTTATTCAGATCTCCTTGACAGCTTATCTTCAGATTTTACTCAAGAGACATTAGACACCTACTTCAGTTATGTATTCCAGAGCTGTGAAGAAATCTTACCCGAAGTCGCGATTTGCATTAAAGCTCTCCCACAAGACACAACAGAAGCGATTCATACAATTCAACAATTAATTAAGTTTCTCGAAACTCAAAACTGTATGCAAAGCGAAGAATACGCCAACCTTGTTGATAAATGGTTGGCCCTAGCCCCCAACTCTTTAGAGGCAATCGCACGAACGGATCCATTTTCCAATAATACCACTATTGAAAAGCTCGATTTAATTATGACAAAGACGGACAATCCTGAATTGAAAGCCAATTGTCAATATCAAATTACCTACGTACAGTATAAAGCAGGACAATACAGAGCTGCATACAAATCTGGATTAGCATGTACTGGCGAATACAAATCAAAAGGATTGTTGATTGCAGCCCAGTCTGTAGCAGCGACCGCTAACAGTTGTGGGAATTCTACTTTCGACAGAAAATGCAACTACATCTACGCTGCGCAACTAGCTGAGCATGCTGGACAAGATGGAAAGGCGGGGCAATACAGAGCGAAAGGTCCAGCAATAGATTGTTCATCTGAAAATGGTTCCAAACCTATTCAATTAAGGTGCTGGGGCGTTACTTTAAACCTCTGTCCAGAGTAACTGAAACAACCTATGGATTTCTCTGAGGATTGACTACTTTTGTAAAAACACTTTGATATGGAACGTTACAATCAAATCATGCTTTACTTCTGGTTACTCGTTGGGACATTTGCCCTCATCGCTGTAACATATTTTGGTATCAAAGAAGGTTTCGGCAAATGGGCGTACTACTATATCTTCGCAGTTCTCGCTTTCTTGATGTTCTTCATGCGCCGTTACATGATGCGCAGAATGAAAAAACACATGGAATTTCTCAACGAGAAAGAAAACATGGCCGAAGCGAAGAACGATTAAGCTTTGAAAGCCCGCCGCTTATCCTAATAATTGTTGTTTTATCAGCTCTAAGTACTAACTGGAGGAATTATCTCGTTACTATAGTGCTAAATTCTCTAACTTTACTGAATAAGCCAGTTACCTATGTAACTTTTTGCATTATCTAACTGTCTAATGGGTATGAAGTTCAACTATCTTCTTCTTTTACTAATCGTCCTTTGCACCAACACTTCTTGGTCGCAACAATTGGTTAGTGGAAACATCACAGATGAGTTTGACGCACCCATTCCCTTCGCTAAAATTTACGCTAAAAACAGCCCTGGACTTAGAACAGTAGCAGACGTTGATGGCTACTACGAAATGCGCTTGAATCCTGGTGAGTACTTCCTCGTCTTCGCAGCAACTGGTTTTGATTCGCGAGAAGCATATTTAACTGTAAAGAACTCTTCCATCGAAAA
>CAJQOB010000113.1 GCA_905479845.1 uncultured Flavobacteriales bacterium | reverse complement strand
CTCGCATTTGAATAAAAGCGATCACCCAAATTTTCTCGTTTGGAGTTGTAATAGTCCATTGCTTCCCGTAAATCGAATTGAATTTCAGGATGAAATACAACGTTGAAATTGTGCTTCTTCATCAACCTTGGCTCATTAATCCATCAAGGTCATCAATGGAAATATAATCTTCTGCTTTGGTTGATTGAATTCGTTTTAGCACTTTTTCTTGATGCCATTTGGGAATGTCAAATTCTGAAATCTCTTCCTGTTTCGACTGAATATTCATTAACTCTTTGAGAATCGCCGTGTCCTGCAATCTAGTTAATCAAACTGATTTTATTAGAATGTATGTTTTGACCGTCCATATACTAAAGATAACGCAAAAACAGATGAAATCATACAGTTGATTAAAGAAACATGGGGTTAACCCTCCTCGTCGATCTCGTCAGGATTGGTTATAAGGTCTTCGCTTTTTCATTCCTTTAGTTTCGCAAAACATAAAAGACAAGTGTAAAATGCACTCAAAAAATCGCCAGTGAAAACTGGCATTTTTTGTTCACTTGCTTTTAACGCAACTCAACACCGTTTGCACTTCGACAAGCTCAGCAACCAAACCGTGTTTTCGTTTCTTGTTTTGTTCAACGACAGTCATTCTTTCGCTCAGTCGTGTCTACTTTGTCCGGCGGGACGCCCTTGCCTAGAGCAAAAATCTCGCTGTCACCTTATGCCGTGCAAAAGTGAAACAAAGCGAATTAAAGTTCCCGTTTTGGGAATTACAGTTTAAAAGTTGTATATTTGTTCAATGAAGAACATCATATCTAAGAAAACGCTTAGAGATTTTTGGGAAACAGTTGGTAATGAAGATTCCGAACAAGCATTGAAATCTTGGTATCAAGAAGCTCAACAAGCTGAATGGGAAAGCCCTAACGATATTAAAGCTCAATACAAAAATGCGAGTATTGTCGGAAGTAATAGAGTGGTGTTCAATATATGTGGAAATAAGTATCGATTGATTGTAAAAGTTAATTACACTTGTAGTTGGGTTTTTATCCGTTTTGTTGGAACGCATAAAGAATATGATAAAATCGACGCCACTGAAATTTGAGAAATTATGGAAGCACGATTAATAAAAACAGAAAGTGAATATCAAACGGCTTTAAATCGTATTGATGAATTGTTCGATGTTACACCTGAATCTAAGGAGTTCGACGAAGTTGAACTATTAGTTACTCTTGTAGATTTGTATGAACAAAAGAATTATGCTATCGAGGCTCCTGATCCAATTGAAGCTATCAAGTTTAGAATGGAACAGATGGAATTGAAACGCGTTGATTTGGTAAAGTTTTTTGGAACAAAAAGTAGAGTTTCTGAGATTTTAAATCGTCAGCGAAAATTGACGGTTGAAATGATGCGAAAACTGCACAAGGATTTTGGTATTCCTGCGACATCTTTACTTGCGTAATACTATATTTGATTCTCCAAACGAGGGAAATTGTACTTTGAAATATCGGACAAGGTTTGAAAGATCATTTGGGCAGCCCCCGGAAGCAAACGGGAATTGAGAAGAAAGTTCAATTGAAGCATCTGCGTAAAACTTACCTCACTGCGCTTGTTGAACATTTTGGAGATAAGGCTCCTATGATTAGCAGTCATTCAGGAATTCAGGTTCTCAAAGATCATTACTTGAACGACGAAAGACTCATCTCAGCCTCCAAAAACTTCTCGATTTTCACCGAAAAACCACCCAAATCGTGAAAAAAAGCCACTCACAAATACCACTCAAACGCAAAAATGGCTTCCTTTTCAGAAAGCCATTTCGATGAAAACCTCGTGTTTTCGGTAGTAGCGGAAGCAGATAGTGTACCGTCAGGTAAAAACTGAAAAGTTAAAAGGTTAACTGCTTCAAAAAGAGTTCTTTGAAAAAATGAAAATTGTCTTTATAGACCAGTATGAAGTATTGGTTTTAGAAGATCGTTCGTTAGAAGGCTTTAAAATGGCTCTTCTCAACCTAGTGTCACAGGAGTATGGATAAAATGTTCTGTATCTCTTGCTATATTTGGAATTGAATAGCCTATACCTTTTATGGATAATGAGATCAAATAACCACTATTATTGCAAAAAATGTTCCTCTTGCTGTGTTCGGAATGGAAAAGTCAAAAACAAACAACGTTGGAAGTGTAAGCAATGCGGAACAACACAGTTTCGAGTGTACAAACCGCGCACGATTAATGCAGATCGCAAACGAATCATGAAACGTTTGAGTTGCGAAAATGTTGGTATTCGAGGCATTGCTCGATTGTTGAGTATCAGTCCAACTCATGTTATTCGCTGTTTACTTCAAATGGCATCGTTAGTGAGAAGACCAGATTATTATGAATACGGTCAGGAATATGAGTTGGATGAATTGTGGTCATATTCGGAATGTAAGAAGAATCAACAATGGGTTGTATGGGCAATCAATCGAAGAACACGCGTGGTGATTGACTTTGTAATCGGACGAAGAACGAAAGCTACGGTCAATAAGTTGATTGAAAAATTAAAGAAACTCCATCCTAAGAAAATCCGAACAGATAAATGGCAAGGATATAAAACCTTGTTTGCGGATATTCCCAAGGAAATTCATAAACAAGGCAGACGGATTACCAATCGAATTGAGCGTCAAGGAGCAACGGTACGGAATAGTTTAAAACGATTGAATAGAAAAACCTTGAGTTTTTCAAAATCACCGAAGATGTTGGAAGCAACTCTTCTACTCTATTTCGATGAGTGTAATTGGCGACCGTATCGAAGTGGATTTATGTTGAAAGAACCAATATTTTGATAGCTTTGAAAGAGATTAAGCTATTCTCACATCTTCCAAGGTGTTGAGAAAAAATAATAGAAACGTAGTGCCAAACGAGGCTTACGATAATTTGAAATACGAAAAAGGGATTACGACCCTACAGATACAGCTTCCAAGGACAGGAGCATGATGACGAAGTGAAAGGGAAAGGGAATAGCATCAATTACAAGTACAGAATGCACGATCCGAGGATTGGACGGTTCTTTGCGGTTGATCTACTAAGCCCTAAATATCCTTGGTATACTCCGTATCAATTTAGTGGGAATAAGGTAATTGATCATGTTGAGTTAGAAGGGTTGGAAGAAGCACCATATCAAGGACAGGAAAAAATCGAAAATGGGGTAAAGAGGGTTTATATGGAAGCTGCTCCTGGCTCCAATAAGTATTCCGCTTGGATTAAAGTTCCAACAGAAGAGGAGTTAGACAGAATACAAAGTAATATTTATAAGGGAATAGAAACTGTAAGAAATACAAAAGGCGGCAAAGAGGCTGCTGATAACCTTGAGCGTTACATGAAAGGTACAGGGGATATAAGCGTAAACATGGCGTGGCTCAACCAATTTGATCATTTCAAAGATGCTAAACGCAGAACGATCCATCATCAATTTTTTGGAGAAAATTCAAAAACGGGTAAATCCTTACTTGATAAGATGTCTGAAATGAAAGATGGGAGCACAATGGAACATGAAGATTTTTGGGAGGCAGCAGTGGAGTTCTCTCTTGCAGAACGCATGGCTTATAGTAAAGGGTACGTAGGTGAGAGATCATTGTACTTTGCATGGGGAGGTTCTACATTAACTTCTAAATTTGATATTAAAATAACTAGAAATGGTAATGTTTATGAAATTACAGGAACCTTCCAAATAGACTGGTCTGATAAATATGATTGGCATTATGGTCTTGGAGTTCAAATTCCTGGAGCAGGAGGTGTTGATGATAAAGATTTGATCTTGATGGAACTTTATAGAGGTGCTGTACCTTTTGAAGGTACGGCATCTTCAACTTTTGAAGTAAATATGACTATGGATGCCGATACTGGAACATCAACAATAAATAGCTTTGTAGAAATAGAAAACTAATAATATGAAATATATATTAATTTTAGTAATAGGCATTGGCGCTGTTGTATCAAGTTGTACCCGAAAGATTGCAGGAGATGAAGACTGCATAAAAATTTCCAACGATCAACAACACGAATTTTTAGTAGATCATCAAAGAAAGCTAATCAGTATGAATTTTGACGGTGATACAATCGATATTGTTAATCTATACCCTGATAACGGAAGTGGATGTCAAACCCATTTATTTTCTGATCAGAATCGACTAATTGTTATTGACTGCAATGGCTATTGGTACTCCATAAGTCAGTTTGACATGAAAATCAAAAATGACGGCTGGAAGTGGGAAAAAAAATTACCAGAAAATTATATTGGAGTATTAACTTACAATAAGGCTTCAAATAATTATTTTTTGGAGAAGAAAGAATCTAGTATAGGATTGGAAGATGTCTATCAACATAAAGATCCGGATAGAAGATAAATCACTCCGTGCAGGAGTGATATCACGTAAATCAATGAGCTTTTAAGTTCTATTTTAAGCCCGCAATCACTACTTTCGAAAAAATACTTTTAATGAAAACGATTTATCTCCTATTCGCCCTCACTTCCATTACGATTCTTTCGAGTTGCTATTCTAATAAAAAACTTGTCGACGTTAAGTCTGACGGTAAAATGAATGTGTCAAATTATAGAACAGTAGAAAGGGACGATAGACTTGATTATCTCAACTTTGGCGCTGAAGCTCAAGTAGGTCATGATTGGACTATTAATCCTGGAGCAAAAGCTCAATTTGGAAGCATGAATAGTGGAATTTGGTCGGGCAGTTTAAATTACAGGTTTAAAATTCGACCGAATATTTTTGATAATTATGAAGCCGATAAGAAAGTTCCAGCATTAATATTAAATGCGACTTATTCCTATCCTATTTGGTCGGTTAAAAAAACGGGAACAGTAAAAATCCTACTTGCTGAAAACGAAAGCTTGAACTTTACTGCCTACACGATTGATAAGAATTCTCCTTTTTACAGATTCGTATCTTTGGAGGGAGGGGTTAACTATACTTCATCGAACGGAGAATCAGATTTATGGGTAGAATACAAAAGAAATCAATCGAATCAGGCAATTAATTTTGCTGATGGATTTCCAGATGGAAATGCTATTATTAATCAAGCCTCTATTTCTGGTTATGTGGGGGTGAGACTCTCGCAATTCATCAATACATGTATATCAGGGAAAGCTGAAAGTACAAGTTTTAAGGGTGTCAAAAAAGAACTATGGGATATTCGATTTGGTCTGAAACCACTTATTTTTGCTTTTGCTCCAGACATAAATTATACCTACAATATCTATGAAAACTTTGAAACAACAAGTCATCAGGAGTATGCACAAGTGAATGATTTCATACAAAAATCTTGGCTCGGTCATAGTATTGGAATTTCCTATACTAGTTACTGGGATAGCATTGCAAATAGATCGTGGACTTATTTTGCTGAATGGGGTGTTACTCCGGGATATAAAGAAAAGTATTTCGATACTCGATACACGCGTATTGGATTAAAACTTGGATTTACTTCTCATGGGAAAAGGTAGAGACAAACTCTCACCACGTGCAGGAGTGAGACACATAAAATTGAAAAATGCTTCGGACTTTCCCGAAGCATTTTTCATTTATAAGGCATCATACACCGCTTCAATTTCTTCATCAGTTATGCCGAGATACCTTCTGGTCACTTTCGTATCCGAATGATTAAAAACAAATGAAAGCAAAATCAATGATTTCTCAGAGTATCCCGCTTGACTCCAAACTCGACGCCCAAAGGTTTTACGAAACGAATGCGTTGAGAAATTGGAAAGCGACAGGGAATATTCCTTTTTGATTTGCTTCAGTTTCTTGTTGATATGCTGAATACAATAGACGGTGTTTCGGTTTGGATTCAGAAGAATGGGATGCTCATATTCAGCTTGAATCTTCGACTTCACTCGTTCCATTACGCCGCCGCTCCTTAAGAGCTTCCAAAACTACCTTCGTTTTGAAGGTTGAAGTAAATTTTCTTCGTGTCATCTTTTGTAAATTTAGTTATCTAAACTTACTGTCTTAATTTTTTGGGTATCTACACTTGCAGAAATAAGTGGCACAGGCTCTACTGGTATAAATCGTTCCTTTTTCTGAGGCTTTCGCTTTGATCTCTGTTTTTTCTTTCCCATGAAAACATAATCAGGATCGTAGCGACGACGCCAATGTTGAAAGGTACTTCGTGCAATCTTCTCTCGACGACAAAATTCTCCCTGTGTCAATTTACTTTCTTTCCATAGGTTGATAGCCAATATAGCTTCTTCTCGTCTTTCTTCATCCGATTTTTTCATACTTCAAAGCTAAGAGCAGAAAAACTGGAATCCAATACGTAGTTTGCCGGAGGGTTACAAATATTTTACCTCGTGTAATTATGAATATCGTAGATGAAATACTGACTATAAAAAGAGGTAGAAGGGAAATCCTTCTACCTCTTTTTTGATTTTTTAAGAAAATTACCTGACTACTGAAAAACGAGCAGTTTCTATTATTCCTTCTTTATTCGTTAATTTACAAATGTAGATTCCTACAAATAATTCTTTAGTATCTATTTGAAAGTGTTGATGATCAGTTCCATTGGATGGCTGGATTAAAGAGGTAATTACTTTCCCTGACAAATCGTAAATAGTTAAAGTAGTTTCTCCTTCAATACCGTGATAATCAACATTCAATAGCTCATTTGAAGATAGTAATGTTGGGTATACACTAAATTCAGTATAATGTTCTGATTGCTCCATAGCAATTGATGAAATAGCTGATTTTGCGGCTCCAGTACATGGATCAATTTGTCCACATGCACCTAAATAATCTCCGTGATTCAGGTGTGCAGGAACTGCTGATGGACTCACACAGAGGACAATCGAACCATTATTTGTCATGTGACATAATTCTACCTTGTCTCCCTTGTTTCCGCAAGAAACGTCAACAACATTTACCGTTACATCAATTGTTCCTTCACAACCATTTGCATCTGTTATGGTTAAGGTATAAGTCGTGGTTGTATTCGGACATACTAAAATGGAGCTAGTTGTTTCTCCCGTACTCCAAGAATAAGTATATGGCGCGAGTCCGCCAACTATTTGAGTTGGCTGTAAAGTAGTACACTCAGTTGGGCTGTAACCAGCATATACAACATTACACGTATCCATTTCAATAACTATATCAGGACAACATCCTTCTCCACAATAGGTATTAACGTGCGTAATTGCATCAGACGCAACTATTGTCCGAGGTGTCACAGTAAAATTGACGGTTGAAGTAGAATAAACCAAGGACTTAGCTATTAAGGAAACAGAGGTCAATGAAGGCGTTACATCTATTGTATTACACGTATTCAAATCTAAATCAAGCGTATTTACTAAAGCGTCTGATGTACCTCCAAATTGGGGTGAAAGTGTGTTTCCCAGAGCAATAATTTTATCATTATATGTGTTTATTTCATTTCGATCCAAATACAATACATTGTTCAGAGGAAACTCTTTAGCCTGAACGACATTTCCAGAGGCGTCTAATTCTGTGATCATGTAATTATTTGAAGCCCATGTTGCCTTTGAAGAAAAGTAAATATGTCCATTACTTCCTTCTTGAATACTCGTATTTCCAAAATTTGATCCAACATTGAAGTCTTTTTGCCAAATAATATTAAACGATGGATCCATTTTTAAGATACTCATTCTTGTAGGGTTCCATGCTGAGGATGCACTCGATACACCTAACCCAAAGTAGTTTCCATCACTTGCGCGAGTAATAGATCTGCATTCAAAACGGTGTATCCCTTGTTGTTCGTATTCCTTACTTGCTAGAACGTTCCCAGAAGCATCTACATGAAGGGCAAACATATCAACGGTATTATGTAGACCGCCGCAAATAACTAAACCTCCATTACTATCTGATACTGCGTCATAGGTTTGATCATCTATTTGATGAAATCGTTTCGTCCATAGTCAGGGCAAACTCACACTTTTACTCCAAGTACCTTTAGTAAATATTCCTCATCCCATCCAGCTTTGAGTCTTTTTCCTTTGACTCCTTGCTTTTCAGTTTTTTCGTTCTTCAATAAGTTGAGGGCAATTTTCAAGAGA
>CAJQOB010000112.1 GCA_905479845.1 uncultured Flavobacteriales bacterium | reverse complement strand
CTGGTTCACTCGTTTGGGTGATGTTCGCATACAGCGGATGGAATGCTAGTTCATACATCGTTGGCAATCTAGAAAACCCAAAGAAGAATCTTCCCTTTTCTTTAATGGTCGGAACATTGATTGTTACTGTGTTGTACTTGTTATTGAATTCCGTTTTCATGCACGTGGCAACATTTGAAGAACTTGCCTTTCAAGTAGATTTAGGGAACGTAGTCTCGGAGAAACTTCTCGGAAGCAAAGTCGCCTTATTCTTCAGTGCTGTATTCTCACTTGCATTGATCTCGGGTGTAAATGCGATGTTCATTGCGGGACCGAGAGTTGCACAACAAATGGGTAAGGATCACTCATTGTTCAAAGCACTCGGAAAAGAAAGCTCTGGCGGGGCTCCTCGAATAGCAATTGCAGTCATGGCAGTAATTTCAATTATTTTGGTGTTCACAGTTCCTTTCGATGACATTATCAAGTTTACTGGATTTACCTTATCAGTATTTGCATTGTTAACTGTGGTTGGAATATTCATTTTGCGAAGTAAGAAAATGGCTACTGAAAACACAGTAAAGGCCTGGTTATACCCTGTATCCCCGATTATTTTCATTGCATTATCTCTATGGATGATGGCATACTTTGCCCTTGAACAACCAATAATTATCCTTTGGTTCTTCATCGTGATTGCGCCAGCAGTGATCATTTATTTCATTACAAAAACAACGAATGATACAGTTCAGAACGATACTGATCTTGTTGATGATCACGACGAATAGTGTCGTTTTTAGTCAAGCGATTGCAGATGAACCAATGGGGATAGATCTTGTTGATCAACTCCATGGGGTAGATTCTTTGGTGGATCATGTTTTGGATAACCGTGAGAAATACCGTTTTCAATTCATGATAACAGATGTTATCGAGCACGATTCTTCGCTTTACCTGGGAGACACGTACAATTACACGACTCCGTCTTGGTATTTCTATCCTGCAAGTGTGGTGAAACTGCCTGTTGCACTGTTGTCACTGGAAAAACTCAAAGAATTGGATTTTTCCACAAAGACAAAGCTCAAATTTGAGCGCGATTTTGAATGTGGAAACATGAAATTTGTGAATGAATCGAGAAAATCAAACATCAGCTTTGAGGAAATGATTCGAGAACTCATCATTGTGAGTAACAACACCTATTACAATTCGCTCTACCACTTCCTTACACCTAAACGCATCAATGAAGAATTGAATCAACGTGGACTGGTTGAAACGAACATTTACAAAGATTTCAGTGGGTGTGAAATGCCATTGAACATGAAAACTCATGGCTTTAAATTGGAAGAATCGTCAACTGGGAAGTCGTACTCACAACAAAGTAGTCAACTTGAATTGGAACAATTTGCTTCGAACTACATCTACGACAGCACAAAACTACTTGGATCAAAACACGAATACAGACGAGAAATAGTTGATGGCCCTTTCGATTTTAATTACAATTTAGAATACTCAGTTCAAGACATCCACTCAACCAGTATGCGTTTTTTCTTCCCGCAGTTCTTTGCAGAGGCTGATTGCTGGGACATCAGAGATCAAGATCGTGAAATGTTACTTGAATCGATGAAATCTGTACCTAAAGACTTGCGCAAGAAAAAATACTTCGATAAAAAGAAATATCCAGACAATCTTTACAAATACCTCATCCATGGAGATGAAAACCCTAAATATGATTCAGTAATTACTTACAGTAAATTGGGATTATCCTATGGATTTGTGACCGAAACGGCTTATGTCCACGATCCTAAAACAAATCGTCACTATGTTCTTACGGTCAATTTGTATGTCAATTCTAACGACACCGTAAATGACGGAAAGTACGAATATGAGGAGCTTGCGAGGCCATTTTTAGCACGCCTCGGGCAGCTACTTTTGGAGATCCAGTAAAACCTGATTTAGCATTTATTGGGAACTTACTACTTCTGAAAAGCCTAAACTTGACATAGGGCTTTTCTAAAATTGAAGTGCAAATCTACGCTACATCGCCCGTTAGCACTGGGAAATTCAGCTTCAACTTTAAATGAGTACTAATTAAAACTATTCAATATGGAGTCAAATAGTGCAAAAATTCAGCAGCTACGATCTCGACTTGATGTGTTAATTCACAAGCAAACGCAGTTACGTGGGAACTTCAATGAATTGCAAGGAGAAATTAGAGAACTTCATGCAAAAATCGAGAAATTAGCTAAGGAAGAAGAAGCTAAAGCGAGCCAAGTTCAACCTGAAAAGATTGAAACTCCGAAGGAGCCAATCGTTGAGAAAAAGGTTCCTGAACCAACTGCGGACAAGCTCCCTCCAGTGGTACAGCCTGTGGTTGAAAAGGTAATTGAACCACCCGTTCGAAAAGAGCCAAAACCAACTCCGGTTGTCCATCAAAAGCCTCAAGAAAAATCAACTGTTGAATCTTTCTTAGGAGAAAATTTAGCGAACAAAATTGGTATTGCGATTATCTTAATAGGTATTGGTGTAGGTGTAAAATACGCCATCGACAAAGACCTTCTGGGACCAGTTATGAGAATAGCATTGGGTTATTTGGCTGGAGTTATCCTAATCGGATTTGCCGTTTACCTAAAAAAGAAATACGAAAACCTAAGTGCTGTAATGTTCGCGGGAGGTATGGCCGTTGCCTACATCGTGACCTTCATTGGCTACGACTTCTATGACATGTTCCCGAAAACCGTGGCATTTGGCAGCATGCTGTTATTGACTGTTATTACTTCCTTGGCCGCCATACGCTACGACAAGCAGATTATTGCCATTGTTGGATTAATTGGGGCATACGCTGTTCCATTTCTACTTCAAGATAATACAGGTACGACATTCGCGCTGTTCGTGTACATGTCCATCATTAATGCAGGAATCCTTTATCTCGCCTTCCGAAAAAACTGGCAGCCCGTTTTTGCCGTTGCTTTCGGATGTACTTGGTTTATTTTTCTTGTTTTATCCCTTCGAGCAACATTCTGGCTTGAGTCAGACTACGAAACATTGTTCATTTTTAGCATTGTATTCTACCTGATGTTCTATGCAATGCTTATTGCCAACAAAATGAAATACAAAGAAGGTCTTGGTGGCGGTGGAACAACTATCGTTATTCTGAACTCTATCTTTGGTTATACCTTCGGGATCATCTTCGCAAATGCGATTTACGACGACCCAATTATTGATGGTGTTTACACACTTCTTTTTGCTGCATCGCAAGGATTGGTGACATTCATCACTTCAAAGCAAAAGGAGGCGGATCACCGTCTGTACTACCTCTCATTCGGGTTCATGTTGATTTATGCCACTCTCGCCATCCCTATGATGTTTAGCGGGAATTGGATCACAATTATGTGGTCTCTACAAGCGGCACTCTTCTTTTCGATCGCTTGGAGAAAAAAAGATGGGTTCTTTGAAAGAATCTCCTACATCCCAATTGCATTGGCATTCATCAGTTTATTGATTTCATGGTCAGAAATGAGCAGCGACATTCATGCTTACCCTTTCCCAAAGACGATCACACCAATATTCAATGAATACTTCCTAGCTGCGATGGTATTAGCAGGAGTAATTTTTGTTATCAGCTACTTAAAAACGAAGGTGGTGGATGAAGAATCGAAAATGAACGCTAAGAGTGGATTTTTTGTATTTCTATCGAATGCTCTGGTGTTTTTTGGAGTAATCGTTTTGTTTGTTTCGATGCTGAACGAAATTGATGTCTATTGGGAACAACGAGCAAGGTTGGAGGAAGCAGAATCTGGATTCTTCGGAAGCTTCTTCTCAAGTTTGAAGAAGATAAAAACAATCTGGATGTTAATTTTCAGCTTGATTTTCACGGGAGCACTGCAACTGGGGAATCGCTATTTCTGGAAAAACAACGTACTTTCTTTTGTCCTCGGAACAGCAAGTGCCGTTGCGGTACTGGCTTTCCTCAGTATAGGTCTATTCAATATGAGCATGATTCGTGATCGTGCACTTTTAGATCTCCCTGTGTACAGTGAACCATCAGCAGCATACAGCCTTATTTACAACATACGTTACATCGGTTATGCCGCGCTAGGGTTTACTCTTTGGTCAAATTGGTATTCGTTGAGACATTTCTATCGAGACAAATTCTTCAAGCAGGTAATTGAAATTGTGATACACATTTGCCTTGTTTGGGTGGTTTGTTCAGAATTGATTCACCTCAAGCGAATGAACGGTGGTGGAGATTTCTACCGTGCAGGATTGACAATTTTCGGTGGAATTTATGCCTTTGGATTGATCGCATTCGGTATTTGGAAGAAACGACCACACCTGCGTCTTCTCGCATTGATTCTATTCGGAATTACCTTGTTGAAATTGTTCATTTACGATATTGCGAAAGTGGACGCTGGTGGAAAAACAATTGCGTTTATTTCACTTGGAGTTCTCTTGCTCGTGATCTCGTTCCTTTATACGAAGTACAAGCACTTAATTCTGTCTGGAGAAGACGAAACGGAGGATACAACTTCAGAAGGACCAAGCTTGGATTAAAGCTTTTGACGATAGAGCACGTTTAGGTTAGCATCTACATTTGGTTTGTAGGTGTAATAGGCGTAGCCATTTCGAACGATCACTTTTTCAGGATAGGCGTGCTTCGTTATTTTTGCGCTGAAATTCTGTTCTTCATCATCTAGAGCGAGCCCAATTAAATGTTGGGTCCGTTCTTCACCCAAACGGCATAGAACTTTTTTCGCGTTAAATCGGAGTATACCAAACGGTTCCAACCTTTCTTTTTGTGGTGGTTGATTCTCAGTGAAGTTAGTACCTTTCCACTTTCGCTTAACTCGTCTATCCTACCTTCAAAATGGTTAAAAATGTATAGCGTATCGTCTACCACAAAAAGAGGGTTGTATTTATGAGGTTTTATGAATTGTTTTATTCGATAACGCTTCTTTACGCGCACCTCACTTATCCCCTCTTTAGGTTGACTTCCTTCTGCTTTGGATCGGTTTACCAGGGTACTATCATTAATTTGATAAATAAGGTCATGATAACCGCTGTCAATATCACGAGCATAAAATGTTTGATATTCCTCTACAAACGTCTTCTGCTCTAAAATGATTTTATTGGAAGTATTACCGACGCATTTTTCCATCAGCGTCCACTTTCGCAATATCGTAAATGAACAATTT
>CAJQOB010000111.1 GCA_905479845.1 uncultured Flavobacteriales bacterium | reverse complement strand
CTAAATCAAAAATGTAACCCGGCACCTTGGACAATTTATTCTTAGACAGGTTCAACTGTTTCAAACTGGTGAATTTTGACAACTCTGAAGGAAGCTCAGTTAGTTTGTCCTTCTCAAAGGAAATGGCGTAAATGGTGTCTGGATTGGCAATTTGAACATCTTCCCAATCGTACACAACGATATCTTGGGAATAGGCTAAGCTAGACCAAAGAACTAAAATAAGCGCGAATTGTTTCTTTATCATGATTGAGTTGTTCCATTAAGTCCGGAATCGAATCAAACTTCATTTCGTCTCTGAATCGATACAACAATTGTACCGTAATATACTGATCATAAAGATCACCATCAAAATCGAACAGATTCACCTCTAGAGAAATGTCATCATGATTTGCAATTGTTGGTCGCAGTCCAATGTTCATCATTCCTTCTTTCAGCGTTCCATCTCCCAACACGACATTAACGGCATAAACACCCAATTTTGGAATTAATTTAATGTCGCTTTCAATGTCCAAATTTGCTGTAGGAAAACCAATTGATCTGCCGATAGCATTTCCTTTGATCACTTTTCCGTGCAGCTCAAAAGGCTCTCCGAGGTAACTCTCCGCCAACTTCATGTCTCCCTCTAAAATGGCATTTCGAATTTTTGTTGAACTAATATTTACCTCATTAATTTCTTGAGCACTGATTTCTTCAACCGAGAATCCGTAAACGGGAGCTACTTCCTTCAAGAAATCAATTGACCCCTCTCTGTTTTTTCCGAATTGGTGATCGTACCCAATTACGAGCTTTTTCACCTTAAGTCGATTCACGAGGTAATCCCGAACGAATTCAACAGCAGTTAATCGTGAGAATTCTTTTGTAAACGGATGAACGATCACATTCTGCAACCCCATTCTTCGCAATTTATCCATTTTTTCCGCCTGCGTTTGAATCAATCTCAAACCATGACTTTCGGGATACAAAACCATTCTTGGGTGCGGATAAAAGGTAAACAAAACCGATTCTCCACCAACTGCTTCCGCCTCGCGATTCAATTGCTGAATAATCTTTTGATGTCCAACATGCACGCCATCGAAGGTACCAATCGTTAACACTGGATTTGGTATGTCCAAGATTTGATCAAACCCCTTATATATTTTCATGCATTCATCCTTTGTAACAAAGTTAGCAAACTACCGTCAAATGAAACGGGCTCAAGTAGAATTACTTTTTTCCAAATACTATTTTCAAATCCTTGTATCAATACCCTAAATTTGGTATTTTTGCAAAGGAATTACATCCTTATTTAAAATAAGTCTAAATAAAGATAAGATTCCGATAAACAGTTAAATGATATGATCACAGTTACAGATTCAGCAAAAAATCAGGCTGCACGCTTGATGGAGGAAGAAGGACAGATCGGGTATTTTATCCGCGTCGGTGTCGAAGGCGGTGGATGCTCAGGATTGATGTATCAATTGAAATTTGACAATGAAGAAAAAGAGGGAGACAAAGCATTTGAGGACAACGGGGTGAAAGTCGTTGTTGACAAGAAAAGCTACCTCTACCTCATCGGAACTACTCTTGATTTCTCAGGAGGATTGAATGGAAAAGGTTTCGTATTTGTGAACCCGAATGCAGGTCGAACTTGCGGATGTGGTGAATCATTTTCAATTTAAGAATTAACATGGCAAATTATACAGAGAACGAACTCGCCAAAGACCTCGAAGATCAGGAGTACAAGTTTGGTTTCACATCGGACATTGATGCTGATACGATTCCAAAGGGACTCAGCGAAGATGTAATTCGATTAATTTCTCACAAGAAAGAGGAACCAGAATGGTTACTTGAGTACCGATTGAATGCTTATCGAATTTGGCAAGAGATGATCGAACCAGAATGGGGGCACGTGCACTACACGAAGCCAGATTTTCAAGACATCGCCTACTATTCAGCTCCGAATCAAACGAAGAAATACGAAAGTTGGGACGACGTTGATCCAGAGATGAAGGAAACAATGGCGAAATTGGGAATTTCATTGGAAGAACAAAAACGCCTTACAGGGGTTGCCGTTGACTTCGTAATGGATTCTGTTTCTGTTGCAACTTCGTTCAAAGCAAAATTGGCTGAACTAGGAATTATCTTTTGCTCTTTTTCGGAAGCTGTTCAAGATCACCCTGAATTGGTTCGAGCAAATATGGGCACAGTTGTTCCTCACACAGATAATTTTTATGCAGCACTAAACTCCGCTGTATTTACAGACGGTTCTTTCTGCTACATCCCAAAAGGCGTTCGTTGCCCAATGGAATTATCAACATACTTTAGAATTAACCAAGGAGGAACAGGACAGTTTGAGCGTACACTTGTTGTTGCTGACGAAGGTTCTTACGTTTCCTACTTAGAAGGTTGTACGGCTCCTCAACGAGATGAAAATCAATTGCACGCTGCAGTTGTTGAGTTAATCGCTAAGGACAATGCAGAAATTAAATATTCAACCGTTCAGAACTGGTACCCTGGAGATAAAAATGGTGTTGGTGGAATCTTCAACTTCGTAACGAAGCGCGGAATTTGCGGAACGAATTCTAAAATCTCTTGGACGCAAGTTGAAACTGGATCAGCAGTAACATGGAAGTACCCTTCATGTATTTTGAAAGGTGATCACTCAGTTGGGGAGTTTTACTCCGTTGCTGTAACGAACAACTACCAACAAGCTGATACTGGAACGAAAATGATCCACCTTGGAAAAGGAACGAAGAGTACGATTATCTCAAAAGGTATCTCCGCTGGGAAATCACAAAACTCTTACCGTGGATTGGTTCAAATTCATAAGAATGCACAAAACGCACGAAACTTCTCTCAATGCGATTCATTGTTGATGACGGATGAGTGTGGAGCACATACCTTCCCATACATCGAATGTAAAAATAGCTCAGCGAAAATTGAGCATGAAGCAACAACTTCGAAAATTGGTGAAGATCAAATCTTTTATTGTTTACAACGAGGGATCAGTGAAGAGAAAGCAATTGGTTTGATCGTGAACGGATATTGCAAGGAAGTTTTGAATCAATTGCCAATGGAATTCGCGGTTGAAGCACAGAAATTATTAACAATCAGTTTAGAGGGATCTGTCGGATAAGCTCTAACTCAACGTATAAAACACACACAGTGATTACAATTAAGAACTTACATGCCTCAATCAACGGCAAAGAAATTCTAAAAGGATTAGACCTTACGGTTAATGCAGGTGAAGTGCACGCAATCATGGGACCGAACGGTGCTGGAAAAAGTACACTCGCTTCGGTTTTGGCAGGTCGAGAAGACTACGAAATCACAGAGGGTTCTGTTGATTTCGACGGAACGGATTTATTGGACATGGACACAGAAGATCGCGCTCGTGAAGGACTGTTTTTAGCGTTCCAATATCCTGTTGAGATTCCTGGAGTATCAAACATCAACTTCTTGCGTACGGCGATCAATGAAATTCGAGAGTACAAAGGCGAAGAAGCAATGTCTGCAAAGGAATTCATGGCTACTGTTCGTGAAAAATCTGCTCTTGTTGAATTGGATCCAAAGTTGGCTTCACGTAGTGTGAACGAAGGATTCTCTGGTGGTGAGAAGAAGCGTAACGAGATTTTCCAAATGGCGATGCTTGAGCCAAAGCTCTCTATTTTAGATGAAACGGATTCTGGTTTGGACATCGATGCTCTTCGTATCGTTGCAAATGGAGTGAACACCTTGAAAGGTGATGATAACGCGTCAATCGTGATTACTCACTACCAGCGTCTACTCGATTATATCGTTCCTGATTTTGTTCACGTATTGTACGATGGAAAAATCGTAAAATCTGGACCAAAAGAGTTGGCTTTAGAGCTTGAGGAAAAAGGATACGATTGGATCAAAGAGGAAATGACTCTCTAGAGCATATTATTGATACTGAAAAGAACATCTCCATGTTAGAAGGATTAACACCAACAACAATTTTACTTGACGAGAAGGAATTAAATTCGGCGCAAGATACACTTGCAAAGAATCAACTTCCAACAACTCGAATGGAAGCTTGGAAATATACGCGTGTTGCGAAACTAGGAAAGACAAATTACACTTCTTCGGAAGAAACTGTTGTTTCAATGGATGCTTATCGCATTGCTGCCGACGCAACAACTTTTGTTTTTGTAAATGGTCACTTCTCTGAAGAGCTATCTTCGGATGAAATCCCGGCAGGTGTTTCAATTTCACCGCTTTCTGCTTGCATGGAAGGTGAAATCGCCTCTACAAACCTTGTATTGGAGGGTGAAATTTTCAATGCCCTAAATACCGCATTTTTGACTGACGGAATCTTAATCGACATTGAAGCGAAAGCAACTGTTGAAAAGCCGGTTCAAATCATTCACGTTTTGAAAGGAGAAGCAACGCTATCCAACTTCAAGACGATCATCAATGCTGGTGATTTCTCTAAAGCGGGAGTCATTCAAGGATTCTTCGCTGAAGATGCTGATAAAGCCTTTGCCAATGTTACCTCTGAAATTTCGGTTGGAACGAACGCATTCTTAACGATTGATAAAATCCAGTACGAAGCAGAAAACACTTCACACATCTCAACGGAGCAAGTTTCTCAAGAGAACGATTCAACATTTACAATCAACACAATCACACTAAACGGTGGATTGGTTCGTAACAATTTGAACATTGAAGTAATCGGTGAAAACTGTGAAACAAATTTGAACGGAGCTTACCTTTTAAAAGGGAAACAGCACGTTGATAATCATTCGGTAGTCGATCACAAAGTGCCAAATTGCAATTCGAATGAGTTGTACAAAGGAGTGATTGACGACAAGGGAACAGCCGTTTTCAATGGAAAGGTATTTGTTCGCCCTGATGCTCAAAAGATCAACGCATTCCAATCAAATGGAAATGTCCTAATGACTGATGATGCTAGCGTGAATTCAAAACCTGAATTGGAAATCTACGCGGACGACGTAAAATGTTCTCACGGTTCTACGACTGGTCAACTGGACGAAGAAGCGGTGTTCTATCTTCGTGCAAGAGGGTTGTCTGAGAAATCAGCTCGTAAATTGATGGTTTCCGCATTCATTGGTGATGTTTTGGATAAGATTGAGAATGAAGACGTATTGAACTTTACTCATGGCTTGTTGAAAGATCGTTTCGGTTGGGATTTCGAGTAGTCTTTTTCGATTTTTAATCCATCTATAATTCCTAGTTCGTTTAACTGAACTCCCCTATTTCCTTTTTTTTGATCGGCAAATCTACGCCCCAATTTTCATACCTGCAAGGCTAAATGTACTGCCAATTCCCGTTGGTCATTTTGCAGGCCTTGACAGCTATTAAAACCGTGTCATTTGATCAGCCTAAAACAGGATATATGGAATTACAGGCACCTTTTACGAATGAACTTAAATCGCAATCAAGCATTAATGTATATAGACAATTATTCCAGATTCAAATTGAATTGGAGCGCTTGATTGAAAATCATCCTCAGCTTTCAGAAGAAGCAGGACACATTATTCAATCCATCGATGAACTATTTGAAATAAAAATGAAAAATGGATCTGATCTTAGTCCATCAAATTCATGTTGATTTCCTTTATGATAATGGCAATTTCGCTTAGGACTTCAGATTTTTGAGCATCTGTTCGGTCACCTTTTTCAAGGTAATTCTTTAGGTGCAATTGCGATTCTAAGATATTTTCTTCCATGTAGGGTCCGTCCAAGTTCTCAATGATTGTCAAACAATCAATTGCTTCCATAAATGTTCCTTCCGTTGCGATCAATACGAAGTCATCAATATAGCCGCTAAAGTCAACTTTCATGTTCCAGATTGACGTGAGAACGAAGGGTCGAACATCTAGTAGTTCCTTATCTTCCAAAACATCCATTATTTCCGGCACAACAGAAGTGTCTTTCAAGCTGCACAACAACTCAAGAATTTTCGTTTGGTGTTTTTCAGGCAATGCACCTTCTTTCAACGCATGGAACAGAGGTTTGATTACAGTTGAGTTTCCGTGGACTTCTAATGACTTAATTGCTTTTTTCACTTTTTTCGGATCGTCAGAACGAAGATCAGCGATAATTAAGTTTACTTTTTGTTGTTGTTTGCTTGCCATGGCAGAAATTTTCTGCAAAGATAACGCTTTCGTCGTAGCAATAACAAAGGAATATTCAAGAATTTTGGGAGACAACTGGGTGGGTTTAGCTCGATTCGTTCAATAACTTCTATCTTTGTTTTATGCAGCCTTTGATGAGATCATTTTTATGGGTATTCGCCCTCTTATTTCTAGGAGTAGGAGCATGTAGCATAGAAAGCGCCAAACCTATAAAAAGTCAGGCGCTTGTTATTGCTTCAGACTTCCTACATGAAAAAGACACAGTTCTTTTTAAAGATTTCAGCAAAAAGAATGGTGTGCGCTTGATCATTCGTCATCTCTCTCCAGATCAAATGATCACTGAAATAGAGAGCAAGGGCTACAATTCAGGTATTGACTTGGTGTTATCAGATAATATGCAAACTCCGATAAAACTCAATAAGAATGGCCTTTTGCAGGACTTGGTGGAGATTGAGAGTGAGGTAAAAACGCAGAATCAATATATCTCATACAAGCATAACTTCGTTGGAATAGGGCTTGATCCATTTGTTTTCAAATACACCTCCGATTCAATTCAAGAGCCGAAAAGCTATCGAGATTTAAACGAAAGTCAGCATTATCACACGCTTTCAAAGTCTGACATCATTAGTTTTCTGAGTCCAATCCGAAGGGAAATGAATCGTGCTAGCACGTATAACTGGGCCAAGAAATGGACGGGAAAATCTTCTCTAAGACCCGATAATGGGCCCTGGAGTGATTCAGCGCAAGTTGTTTTATGTAAGTACAGTCAATTAAAAACATTCAAGGACAGTATTTGGGAGAATTATCCAGAAGGTCATTATTTTCCTAATCGAGAAAAAGCTGGAGTTTATTTTGACCTGATGTCGGTATCTATTGTTCAACAAGCAGCACACTTTTCTGACGCTCAGAAGTTCATGGAACATTGCCAAAATTCAGGTTACAATGCTGCGTTGAATAGACGATTAAACCGTTTTCCTATTTACGACTACCTAAAATCGAGGTTAGAGGGACCCAAATTTTATTCTACACATATCGACGAATTGCTGAAATACCACGACGTACTTGAGCGAATGTTAGACAAATTAAACTAGTGGTTTTTTTTCGAAAAATCTGAACTGACATTCGTGCTTATTTTACGAATTAGTGCGTATCTTGGTTGTGCTAAAACCTCATAGCTAGTATGAAAACTATGAACGACGAACTCGCCTTGCTGTCAGATAAACTTAACGACAACGCACGTGTAGATTTATACGATAAAAACTACCTATTCCGCATCAAGTGGACTTTCCCAATGCTCCTGTTATCATCTTTAATTACACTTTCTGTGCTCTTTTCTACAGGTGTGATGAATCAGATTCAATTAATCATTTCCAGCGTTGTAGTAATGATCGTTCTGCTCATTGTTCAGGTTCTTTCTCGCAGGGCTCGTGTTGCTGCTTTAAAAGGCGATTCGATTATTCTCAAAGGAATTGATTCAAAATCTACTGTGACGTCTCTCAGAAGTGTTAGAAGAGCAAATTCATACCAAATATTTGGAATTCCAATTACACATTTGAATTACACCTTAGATCAACAGAAGAAAACATCGATTGTTTTCGGCGCACCGTCTGGGATGAAGTCTTCGCTGGATCAATTGATCCGACATGCGAAGAAGTGTAAAAAATAAAAGGCAAATCATAAGCCGGGTTCTGTAATCGTTTGCACGACGCCTATCATTTATCTAGCCCTAGCCTCACGACTAGGATCGAACGACCTACCCTCCCAGATCAAGCGAGTAGCTCTTTCAATTAAACTTTCGTTCAATCTTCCTGGGTTTATTTGGTCTTTCAGCCCGTAAGGTTTACCATGCGACTCTTGTCACCAACAGCCCGGTGAGCTCTTACCTCACCTTTTCACCTTTTCTCAAACAAGCAAGCCTGCCCGAGTAGTTTAATTTTCTGTGGCACTATCTGTATCAACCTAAGCTGACCCTTCCCGTTAGGAAGTACGGTACTCTGTGCTGCCCGGACTTTCCTCCCCTCGCCAAATGACGAGCAGCGATAAGCCGATTTGCCTTTGGCGCAAAGTTACGTGAAAGTTTGTAGAAAACGATCGTTTACTACACTAATCAGAATGTATTTCTTGATTTTGACTATTGCTTAACAAAAGTCGCTTTGGAGAATGAACCATCAGTATTCTTAACAAAAAGAACGTAAGCTCCTGATTCAAAATCATCCAGAGCTAAGATTTGAGAGGTGAAATCGATGTTCCCAGACTGAACCAGCTTACCATCAGAACTCAACACTATGTACGAACTTCCTTCTTGAAAACCTTCTAGTTTGAGTTCATCTTGAGCTGGGTTCGGGTACACGTTCACGTTTGTTACCAACTCAGAAGCTCCTGCGATCAAAGGGTCGTATGCATCTCTATACTCGATATCAGTTACGGTTTCAGTTCCGTTAAAATCTGAAGTTGTAATTCTTAGCACAGGCTCCAATTCTCCTGTTGCCCACCATTCATAGATATTACTTGTTGGAATCGGTAGCTCAATCCACTGTCCAAATTGTCCAATATAGAGAGAGTCTTGCTCTTGAATTACGTGTCGCATTCTAATAGCATCAAAGGTACCGAACGGTGTTGTTACTTGTCCCCAACCATCAATATTACTACTTCGCTGACGGTATTGAATCCAGACCGCGTCGAAAATTGGATTTAAATCCAAATTGGTATATCCTCGAGATGAATATACATCACCGAAGTTGGCGGGGAATTTATACCGCGTTTCAATCGTATCCGATTTGAATGGCACTTCGTTTCCGTCAACAACAATTGAAAGTCCGATTGAAGTAATAGAGTCCGCCGAGTTCTTCGAAACGGCATTCACTTCAGAAATATTTACTGGCAGAAAACTTCCAAATTGATCTAGCGGTAAATCGTCTGAAGCTGTATAGTTCGTTGCTTGATATTTTGGTGGCGCGAATGCGCCAAACAAGAACTGCATTAGTGTTGAAACACCACTGAGATCATTGTAATTCTTTAAAACTTGGCTTTCCGCAACAAGACCTGAAAAATCCCATGTGTAATTTGCCCCTGTTGAGAGAAAATCAATGGCTGGATCGGTCGCTGTACTCATACGAACAGTGTCTCCACCATCAGCAAAATCAGAATTATTTAAGGTAATTTGAGCAGATGCAAAACCTGAAATCAATAGCACTGCTGCAAGAAGAACGCGCATAATCTTTTTTCTCAAATATATGAAATTTTACTCCGTTGGAAATGCGATACCAAATGTTGTATCAAACTCTAGATCACGAGACCCATTTACATTTTGCACATCCTGTAAAGTGGCAACAACGTGAGCTTTCACTTTGTAAACAGAGTTTCCACCAGCGTCTTTCCCGTAGTAAGTAACATCGTCAAACGAAACCGTATTGAAGCTATTATTGGCAATATCTGAAACATACGTAACACCATTATCTTCTAGTTTCAATCTGATATTGAAATCTCTATAAAGTAAAGAAAGTGAACTCGTTTCAAAAAATGTAAGGTCATCAATAAATTTACCACTTAAGTCTCCATCAAGGATCATTGACTTCGTTCTCTTAACACCATTTTCAAAGTTGATTTGAGCAAGTAGGATGTGATTTCCTCCCGTAAGAGAGTCATGAGCAAATTCTGCTTGCTCAGAAACCAATACATCATCCAAGAACCATTCAACTTTTTCTATGGCAACTTGCGGATCTTCAACCCACGCAGTTAGGGTTCCGTTCTGATTCAAGAAATGTTTGATGTTACAATTTGCATGTCTTTCATATCCGAGAATCATTTCACTACACAATTGACTTGAGCTCGCATCGATGAAAACAATGGTGGCACAAACTTGGTACTTTCCAGGCTCCATGATAGTCATGGTATTAACTGAATCGGACGCAAATCCTTCCACCGACCACACTACATGATCAATTACATCAACATTTGGAAAAGCGTCCTTTGTTAAGAATGCAACTGGCGAAGACAATACTCTCGAAAAAACATGATCACTCGGTAGTGAATTAATTGCTTGGTGTCTTGGGATATCAATCAAACCATCATAAATTCCCATTTCTAGTGAAAGGTTACCATCACTTAGGTTTCCAGTATACACTGAAATTCCATTTTCTTCCTCAATGGATGTAAACATGTAGGCATTATCATCACCTGCAACCAAGTTAAACGCATTTCCTTCAATTGTTCCTTCAGCAGTAAACACAGGATCTGTCGAATTCGGCTGATCGATTGTATGCTTTTCGCACGAAGAAATTAAAAATCCTCCCAACACTGCAGTAAACGCTATAAACGCTCTCGCTCTTCTCATTTCTATCTTCTTAATCTTATTGTTCTTCTAAGGTAAATCTGCCCATCTATTGGGAATTGATTGTTGAATCCATTAATTAAATCTTCATTCACAGATTGCATCAATTGAACACCCACATTGGCTCCAATCGTCCAGTTATTGATACGGTATGAATATCCCAATGTTGGTTTCACACCGAAACGCATCAATGCCCTAACATTTTCACCGTTTATTTCTTCTTCAATTAAACCGTTGATTTGACTTGTTCTCAACAGTTGCTCGTCCTCAAATGCTTGAAATTGTGTTTGTGCTCCAATAATCAGAGAAGGACGTACACCAAGATTCAGGTTATGTCTTCCAAAATTATATCCTAGAGAGATCGGCATTTCAATCGAGTAAATTTTCTGAACATCGTATTCGTTCGTCCCTATATTTGATCCAAAACCATACACTTTTCCAGTTCGCGTTAGGAACAGGTCATCGTGAAACGAAGCCTTGAAGTTCAACCCTGTTGTCAGATTAAAGTTTCCGAGATACGATTCAACACCAACACCTCCTCCAATGGATTTAGACACCGATTCTGATGGAGTAATCAAGGATTGAGATGCTCCAGCATTCAATTCAACATAGAGCGATGCTTTTGGACGAATTTGACCAAGCCCAAGAGGCTTTGCATTCGGCACTAAGTTTTGACTTAAATTTTGACTCAATTGGTTAGGTCCATTCACAATAAGTGAAGCCGTAATCGGCGCACTCTCAAGCTTGAATTGCTTTTGATCAATCGATTTAGCATCGTTTCCTAAGTCAACGAGGTCTTCATTTGACGAACCCTGAACTCTAGTTTGAGCTCCTGTGGAATTAGCTAACCCTGACTGAACATTGGACTGGCTCGTTTCATTCGTGCTCGAAGCTCCCACATTTCTCGTCGCTATGCTATACATCGAATTCGGTGAAGTCGTTTGTTGCGACTTAGGAGACAAGCCAATCTGGCTGCTCGTCGAATTTAATTTCGCTCCGTTACTCGTATTGAAAGATGCTGTTGAATTTGCTCTAGGATTCAACTTTGAACTATTCTGCTTAGAAAGTTCGTTGTTCAAATCGCTTGTTCCAGTGTTGTTTATTGATTCGTTTTGGTTTCCATTAGAGGTTAAGGCCTCTCCCGAAGCATTTGAATTCGTTGTATTCTCGTTAGTAGTATTCAACTCAAGGTTTGCAAGTTGATCGTTCGCAGCATTAAAGGAAGTATCATTCGTGTTACTCACAAAGTATCCAGTTGTAAACACTGCGATAAACACCAAAGCCGTTCCCAGCCACAGTAAATCTTTCCCCTTCCCATTTACAGGCAATGCGGCCTCAATCTCACTGAAGTACGAATTATCGTACTCAAAAGACTGGGCATTCGCACCATCTTTAAATAGGTTATCTATTTCTTCATCCGTCCAGCTCATATCACCATTCTCTGATTCCGATTTTCTAATCGGTCTAATTTTTCTCTTAATAATTTACGTGCAGTTGATAAGTGCCATTTAGAAGTCCCTTCTGACATATCTAACTTTTCACCTATCTCTCTGTGCGAGTAACCTTCAATCACATACAGGTTGAAAACATGTCCTGAAACTTTAGGTAACTCTTGAATAAGCATCATGATATTCTCATATCCCAAATTACTTTCAGCGTGATTCACGTGTCCTTCAGAATAGAAGTCCAGTTCACGCTCATTATCGCTTTTGGAAATATGAGATGTATAACGCTTGTTTTTACGGTATTCATCAATCAAGGTGTTTACCATAACACGTTTTGCCCAGGCATTGAAGTTTACATTGTCATCAACTTTCTCTAATGCTTTCAATATTTTAATAAATCCAGCATTGTAGGAAGCGCGTGCGTCTTCTTCGTTGTTATTGTATCGGAAACATACGGGCATAAGAAGATGAAAGCAATGCTCATACATATAGTTGATTGCTTTCCGATCATCACTGATACATTTATGTATTATTTCAGTTGTGATGCTCATGGATTTCTTCAGTGTCCTTATTTTCCGATCCTTCTGCAATTTACAAAAATTATTGTTTGTATTGACTCTAACAATTCTCAGGCTGAGTAGCTATTAGAACGATAATTAAGACGGATTGGTTGGTGAAAAATTAAAAAAAATGATTTTCGAGAAAAAAATCAGGAATAATTCGAGTACTTTAATAGGAAGTATTCAAACATATAACTGATGAAATTACATTTGTTACGTCACGGTAAAACTCAGCAGCAATCTAGCACTAGCCGTGATTACGATAGAGAGCTGAATGAGAAAGGATTGGTCCAGTGTGAAATGTTAGGCGAATACTTCGAAAAAACTAATTTGAGTTGTGAAACTTGGTGCAGTTCCGCCAAAAGAACGCGACAGACATACTCAAATGTTGCCCGAAAGCTTCGGTTGGATAAAATAGTAATGCGCGATGATCTTTATCTCTGTTCTCGAAAAGTTTTGCTTGAAGCGCTTTGGGAAAGGTTGGGAGATGACGATCTTCTGATCATTGGACACAATTATGGAATTTCGGATTTAGCTACTTACCTCACGGACGAAAGAATCGAATTGCGCACGGGCGGTTACGTCTGTATCGAATTTGTGGACTTCAGATGGGAAGAACTATCACGAGGTTTAGGAACTATTTCAGATCAGTATCGTCCGAAGGCGATTCTTTAGTTTCCTCCTTTTTATTTGGTACGTAGTGATATACAATCACATGACCTTTCGCTATTCTTTCTCGCTCCTCCTCTTGAAGTTTAGCGACTCGAACCTTCTCGTTATAAATAGCCTCTAAATCTGGCGGTTCAATTCCCAGTTCTTTTTCTATTTCATAAATGTACTTAGGTGCCTGTGGGCCTCTTCTTCTGTAAACAAATGCCAAAGCGACTCCAGTTAATGCTCCAGCTAGGTGTCCCTCCCAAGAAACATGTGGTTCAATTGGGAACAGCCCCCACACCATTGACCCATATACAAAGGCCACAAAAAGTGAAATTCCTTGCAGGGGAAGATACTTCCTTAGAGCGCCAGAAGTAAATAAAAACGCAGCCAACGCATACACTACCCCACTCATTCCAATGTGATAACTACTTGTATTTTCGGCAAAAATCCAGAGACCAATTCCAGTGAACAACCAAGACAAAACAAAAACGCGAAGAGCTATTTCTCGGTAATAATATATCAGGGCTCCCAATAAAATTGCTGTAGGGACCGAGTTGTTCACAATGTGACCAATTTCATGTTTCGAATGAAGCAAGGGCATCAATAGAATACCTCCAAGGGTTTCAGTAGATTTTGGAATTACTCCGTATTTGTAAAAGTGAACTTCTGGAAAGAGATGATCCGACCAGTAAACGATCCACATAACGACCAGCAATAATGCGGGGTAAACGATCGCTTCAATAGTTGATCCAAATTGGTGTTTTTGTCGCTGTATTTGCACGTCCATAGTCGTCAACTATTGTGCCTAGGAAATTTTACTGCCATCTTGACAGCATGGGTCTATCTACGTTTCTTCTTCAGATCTGCCAAAGGCTGAGGGTACATGCCGTCTCGAGAGATTTTCTTCCCCCGTTTGTAGACAAGGATGCGTTCGTTTGCCATCTGCCCATTCATCGTTGCATCAAGCAGATAATATGTGTCTGCCTCAAACATTACAACGTAAGTTCCTTGCAATTTGCGGCCTCCAATAGTTGTGTAAATGAATTCTTTTCCAATCGTAACTGTAATTGTCGTTTCATCAACATCTACAACTTCCAGGGCTGACCCCATTGAATACGCAGGAATCGTACCCTCATATTTCGCGAGGTATCGACGTTTGAGTTTAATTTTCTTTTGGGCACTTAAGCCAAAAGGTACAATCAAAAGGAGAACAATCATCCATTTCATGAGTCCAAGGTACAAAAAACTAAATCGACTCGAATCATGATATTTTTCAACCAACACTATCACTTACGAACATTTGCTTTTAGAATCGAATGAAATGCAGTATTTTTCGGACGCTCAAAAGCACAATTAGATGAAACAATATCACGACTTACTTCAACATATTCTTGACAACGGAACACAAAAAGGCGATCGCACAGGAACCGGGACAATTTCGGTTTTCGGACATCAAATGCGCTTCGATTTATCCGAAGGCTTTCCAGTTGTCACAACGAAGAAATTACACCTTCGATCAATCATTCACGAATTACTTTGGTTCTTACAAGGTGATACGAATATCAAGTACTTGAAGGAGAACAAAGTACGTATTTGGGACGAATGGGCTGATGAAAATGGTGATCTTGGCCCAGTTTATGGTCATCAATGGAGAAGTTGGCCGGATGGAAATGGTGGAACGATTGATCAAATCACCAAATTGGTTGATCAGATTAAAAACAATCCAAACTCTCGTCGACACATTGTTTCTGCATGGAATGTCGCAGATGTTGACAACATGGCCTTACCTCCTTGTCACACTTTGTTTCAATTTTATGTGGCAGATGGGAAGTTGAGTTGTCAGTTGTACCAACGTAGCGCTGACACCTTTTTAGGTGTTCCTTTCAACATTGCATCTTATGCTCTATTAACAATGATGTTAGCGCAAGTGTGTAACCTTGAAGCAGGGGATTTCGTTCATACTTTTGGTGACGCCCATTTGTACAACAATCATTTGGAACAAACGGAATTGCAATTGAGCAGAGATATCCGTCCGTTACCAACAATGAAAATCAACCCAGAAGTTAATGACATATTCTCTTTTAAATACGAAGACTTTGAATTACTCAACTACGATCCGCACCCGACAATCAAAGCTCCGATCGCTGTATAGCACTCTGCTGCTCTTCTTGGCGTTGCATGTCAGCTTTTTTTCTTTTGGACAAACGGAAAACCCAAAGCTTTCTCTCCTTTTTGTAGGTGATGTAATGCAGCACGATGGTCAAATTGAAGCTGCCTACAATGCTAAGACAAAGGATTACGAATATGACGATGGATTCAAGTTTATCAAGCCAATCATCAACGAATACGATATCCGCGTTGCGAATTTAGAAGTTACGCAGGCTGGAAAACCATTCAAAGGTTACCCTCAATTCTCTGCACCAGATGAACTATCAGAAGTGTTGGTAAATTCAGGATTCAACGTGATTCTCACTTCAAACAATCACTCCTGTGATCGTGGCTCGAAAGGTGTTATCCGTACACTGGATGTACTCGATGAATTGGGAGTTCCTCACACTGGAACATTTCGAAATCAAAAGGAACGCGATGAAAACTACCCGTTAATCGTAGAGAAAAACGGGCTCAAAGTAGCAATGTTGAATTACACATACGGAACGAATGGATTGTCTGTTCCCAAGCCATTAATCATCAACTACATCGATAGTGTCGTTATCAAAGAAGATATTGCGAAAGCAAAGTCAATGGGTGTTGATTACATCGTTTGCAATATGCACTGGGGCAAGGAGTACAAACCACTCCCGAACAGTTATCAAAAACGTTATGAAGCCGTGTGTTATCGAGCTGGTGCTGACATGGTAATTGGTGGACACCCACACGTTGTTCAACCCATCGAAAAGAAGAAAGTCTACAATGAAGATAAATTGACTATTTGGTCACTCGGTAATTTCGTTTCGAACATGCAAACACGTACTACTCGTGGCGGTGTGATGCTTGGAGCACACATCGAAAAGCAAAAAGGAAAAGTAGTATTGGGAGATGTGAATCATCACTTCGTTTATGTCATGAAACGTAAAGAAGGAGCGGTAACTCAGTATTACATTTTACCTGAATTCGAGTACAATAAACACCGCGTAAACTTTGTGTCTGCTACTGAATCCCAACGAATGAAGGATTTCTTTTCAGATAGTAGAAAACTCTACAATGCCGAAAACAAAGGTGAAGTTATCGAAAAGATTGTTGATCCAAAATCGGTTATTGGGCAAACTTTCAAGCAAATGTTGACGAGCTATTACTCGGTTCGAGTGGGGTCAAATGGTTCCAAATTATTGACCAATGACCTCATCGGACACTATTTTTATAGAACAGTAGATAAAAAAGGACTTCGCAATTATCTTTCAGGTATGTATTACGATGAATCCATGGCGAAGGGTCACAAAAATTTCTTGCGTGATTGCGGCGTTGAGGGATTATCACTTGTTCTAGTCACTCCTGAAGGAATTAAAACTGTTACTGAATGAAAACCTCTTTAATTGTTGCCATGGATATTGACCGTGGTATTGGAAAAAACAATGATTTAATGTGGCACTTGCCGAGTGATATGCGTTTTTTCAAAGAGACAACTTCGGGACATGTAGTTGTGATGGGACGTAAGAATTACGAATCAATCCCAGAAAAGTATCGACCTCTGCCAAACAGAGAAAACGTGGTTCTCACAAGGAACCAATCGTATGTGGCAGATGATTGCACCATTTTTCATTCTCTGGAAGAGTGTTTGAACTACTACGAATCAGAAGAGGAAAGAACAATTTTCATTATTGGAGGCGGAGAGATTTACCGTCAAGCTTTGGAAATGGATGTCATTGATGAAATGTACATTTCGCATGTGAATCATTCGTACGGAGCGGATACCTTTTTCCCGGAATTCGATTTAAAAAAATGGACAGTTGAAAGTATTTTGGAACAACCGAAAGATGATCGCCACAAGGCAAGTTTTTCAGTGATGCGCTATTCGAAGAAATAGTTTCGGATCGCGCAACTGTGTTTTTACGAATCTCTGATTGCATGCGCTCCCCAAGAGCGTGAGCGTCAACTATTCACTTCTCGATTGATGCATTAATTCAATTAAGAGTATCTTTGACAGGAACGGCAATTCCATAAATTCAAATAATCAGCTTAATAGTGTCAGTCATTCCAGATAAGAATACAATCAAACTTTTGAGAATTCCCTTTTCGCTATTCCTGATGCCTGTTTTTCTTTTGGCGCTAAGCCAAAGTCAAGAACCCCAATGGTTTTACGCCATTTTATCATTCCTGATTATTCATGTTTTGGTATATCCGGCAAGTAATGGCTACAACAGTTATATCGACAAAGATGAAACGAGCATCGGTGGACTCGAAAAGCCGCCAATGCCAACGAAAGCGCTGTTCTATTTGACCTTGGTGATGGATTCGCTGGCAATTCTTCTCTCAGCCATTTTCATTCATTGGATTTTCGCGCTATGCATTCTGGCTTATATTCTTGCTTCCCGAGCATACAGCTCGAAACAAATTCGCTTGAAAAAATATGCGCTGACTGGTTTTTTAATCGTGGTGATTTTCCAAGGAGCTTTTACCTATTACATGTCAATGTTAGGAATTAACGGTGAGTCACTTTCTTTTTCGACTTCTGATATTTACATCATGCTCGCTTGTTCCCTGCAAATCGCAGGTGCATATCCTTTAACGCAAATCTACCAGCACGAAGCTGACCTCGCGGATGATGTCACTACCCTCAGTTACAAATTGGGAATCAAAGGCACGTTTCTCTTTACGGGTATTTCGTTTTTGTTTTGCACGATTTTCTACTTTTTGTATTTTCAATCTGTGGATGGTTTGAATCAGTTTTTTATTCTGCTAGTCTGCTTTGTTCCGATATTGGTTTACTTCAACGTTTGGTTCCTAAAAACACTGAAGAACGTCGAAGAAGCAAATTTCAAAAACACCATGCGCATGAACGCAATTGCCTCAGTTTGCATGAGCACCTGTTTTATCATTCTAATCGTATTAAATCATTAAGGTTTGAGCTATATTTCTGCTATTGAAACTTCAGTGCCCTCGCATTTCCACACGCAAAAAGCGATGGCAGATTTCTATGCAAACTCTACCGACGATTTATCCATTCGAAGAAAAATTCAAATGGTAGCGCGTAAAGCTGCCATCGATACGCGCTATTCAGTACTTGACGATTTCAGCAAAACCCCAGAAGACTTTACATTTTTCAGTAAAAATCGACAAATAGACCCTGAACCAACTTTGGGTCAACGCATGAGTTGTTTTCGCTCGGAAGCGTTGAAATTATCCTTGGAGGCAATTACAAAAATTCAAAACATTGAAAAAATCAAGGAGTCCATTACGCATGTGATTACTGTTACCTGCACTGGACTCTTTACCCCTGGATTGGATATTGATATCATCAAAGAATTAAACCTAAAACCAACCACCCAAAGAAGCAGCATCAATTTTATGGGTTGCAATGCGGCAATTCTGGCATTGAACAGTGCGAATAATATTTGCAACAGTATTCCAAACTCCAAAGTGTTAGTTGTGTGCGTTGAACTTTGCACCCTTCATTTTCAAAAAAACTACTCCGATGATTACATCTTATCAACAGCGCTTTTTGCGGACGGATGCGCCGCGGTGATTGTAGATTCTGATCCAGTCAATGAATCCGAAAATTTGAAAATTCAAGGGTTCAACTCCATTATTCTTAACGAAGGATCTCAGGAAATGGCTTGGGAAATCACCGAAAAGGGCTTCATCATGAATTTGACTTCCTACGTTTCAGACTTGATCAATGGAAGCATGAACGATTTTCTATCTTCCATGGAGATCGAAAAAGATTCAATCGATTATTGGGCAATTCACCCTGGAGGTAAAAAGATTTTGGATGATTTTAAAAAGACCCTAGAGTTGGATGCAAGTATACTTCATCATTCTTACGAGGTATTAAGGCAGTTTGGAAACATGTCCTCGGCGACCATCTTATTTGTCCTGAAAGCATTGATCGACACCAATACATCCGCTAAAAAAGGAGAAAACATTTTTTCTGCGGCATTCGGGCCGGGATTGAGCATCGAAACAATGCGTTTAGAATATGTTTAAAGAGCGCAGTCATAAAAAAGAATTACTTGACGGCGAAAACATTCCCGAAAAAGATTTATTTCAAAACTTAAAAGAACTCGATAGGATCAATCATTTATTGGGAGGATATTCCATCACGTTTAAGGCGTTAAAGAAAGTGTTGAGGGAAGACAAGTCCTACACCATTGTTGATATCGGCTCTGGAGGCGGTGATACCCTGAAGCGCATTTTCAGCTGGTCGAAGAAGCAAAAATTGAAGGTGAATTTAGTGGGCGTCGATTTAAAACAAACTTGCATAGACTACTCTGAACGCAACAATCCAAACTCAGCAATAACGTTCATTTGCGATGACTACCGTTCGCTTCAATCTCATCTGAAAGAAATAGATGTGATTCATGCCTGTTTGTTCTGTCATCATCTGACTTCAGAGCAGATTGTTGAACTCATTCAATTTACTTTGAAGCAAAACGCAACCTTGGTAATCAATGATTTACAGCGCAATTGGTTTGCCTACTACTCAATCAAAATTTTAACGCGCATTTTCTCCAAATCCTATTTAGTCAAAAACGATGCGCCTCTTTCAGTTTTGCGCGGATTTATGCGAAGTGAACTGCAAGAAATTCTACAAAATTCTGGCGCCACAAATTATACCATCCGCTACAAGTGGGCTTTTCGTTACGAAGTGATTGTCTATGAATAGTGAACAAAAACAATACGATTGCATCATCATTGGTGGCGGTTTGGCGGGATTGACCTTGGCCATTCAGCTAGCGAAGAATAAACGCAGTGTTTTACTTGTGGAGAAAAACCGTTATCCTTTTCATAAAGTCTGTGGCGAATATATATCCATGGAAAGTTGGGATTTCCTACAATCACTTGGCGCTAATTTAGAAGAATTGAATCTGCCTAAGATCTCACAGCTTCGTGTTTCGGCGCACGCTGGGTTTGCCATAGAATCGGATCTCGAAATGGGTGGTTTTGGAATTCAACGCTACACCTTGGATCAACGATTGGCTGGACTCGCAGTTGAAAATGGAGCTCAAATTATTGAAAACTGTTCTGCTCTAGATGTACAACTTGAAGACGGGAATTACATTGTCAAAACGACAAAAGGAACCTTCAATGCCAAATTGGTTTGTGGAAGTTACGGCAAAATCGATCCGAGTTTTGTCAAGCGAAAAGGTGAAAGAAAAGGAAAATACATTGGAGTGAAATACCACATTAAACGCTCCTTCCCAGATAACCTCATCGAGCTACACAATTTCAAAAATGGGTACTGCGGAATCTCAAAAGTCGATGATGAAAAATACTGTCTTTGCTACCTCACAACGACTAAAAACCTGAATGCTAGTGGAAATAACATCAAGCAAATGGAGCAAAACATTTTGATGAAAAATCCGTTTCTGCGCACGTATTTTTCCGAATCCGAATTCATGAATGAGAAACCAATCGCCATTAGTCAAATCGGATTTCGAAAGAAAACGACTTACCAAAATGAGGTGATTTTGCTCGGTGATGCCGCGGGTGCCATTGCTCCGCTCTGTGGAAATGGAATGAGCATCGCTATGAGGTCATCCAAAATTTTGGCAACGCACTTGGAAGACTATTTCAGTCAAAGAATAGAAAAACAAACGCTCATTGATCGCTACACCAAGGAGTGGAATACCAATTTCTCCTTTCGAATTAAGACTGGTTTTTACCTTCAAAAACTATTTGGGAAACGATTATCAACCTTGTGGATGCTCAAGCTTTTGAATAAAACGCCGCGATTATTGCGAAAAATCATTAGGATGACGCACGGCGAAAAATTCTAATTGATTCAAGATAAGTTCAAACTTTTAGAAACAAAAAATCCCGTCTCACTTGCGCAAAACGGGATCCAATAAGTCAACGCTAAATTAACTTACTCTATGATTATTTTTGTTGTTCGATTGAATGATCCGTTTGAAATTCGAATGAAGTAAACTCCAGAATAGATTGATTGAACATCGAAATAGGCAATCGTGCTTCCTGGGTTAATACTCATTTCTTTCAC
>CAJQOB010000110.1 GCA_905479845.1 uncultured Flavobacteriales bacterium | reverse complement strand
CATAGCAACTACCGCTGGAACTAAAGACGATTACGCAATTTTCACGATTAAAGATCCTGAAGGACACACATTGTTCTCAAATCGTAACTACAAGAATTCTCCTTACTGGGATTTCAAAGTAGAAGAATCTATTCCTGTGATTATCGAAACTGAGTTGGATTTAGACCTGAAAACGTCTGGCTGCGTTGTTATGATGATTGGCTTCAAACGATAGAACTTCCAACATATTACTACTTGAATGAGTGAACGTATACTTCGTGCATTGATGCAACTCTTTGCGATAATCGCAAAGGTCGACGATGTACAAGTTGATGTTGATGACTCTGATATCGTTCCTACGATTCGAAGTTCGAAAGGGATAGAAATCATTGAGGGCTTCCTGAAATCTGAGCTCAGTTCTTCCGACGTAAACAAGTACCTCTCTATTTTTGAGAACTTTCTAAATGAAACACGAGGAAAACTATTTTCCAAGCGTGGTGGTAACAAGCGTACTTCCCTTCAAGCTGTAAAAGTTCTAAGAATTTGTTCTCAGATCAATGAGGAACTTACCCAACGACAAAAGATTATTGTACTTGTCCGGATTCTTGAATTCATCAACTCGGATAATCAGCAAACAGAGAAAGAACAGGATTTCGTTCAAACTGTAGCAGACGCTTTTAACGTTAGTCATAATGAATACAAAGCACTCTATGATCTTACAACAACTAGTGGGGATGACTTAACAGATAGCGAAGGACACTTTTACTATATCCCTGACGATTTCTACAAATTTGAAAAAGCAGAATCTTCCATTGTTGATGGACTGGATGAACCTATTCATGTCGTACATATTGAAAGTGTTAATACTATTTTCTTCCAATATTACGGTTTGGACGAGCTAATTATCAATGGACAAATTGTTTCAGTTGATAAAACGTACCTCTTCAATATTGGCTCTACGGTTCGTACATCCAAAAGTAATCAGATCTATTACAGTGATCTAATTTCCAAGATTTCCCAATTTGATGTCAGCGAGGAATTAACTTTTACAGCAAGAAATATCTTGCACTCTTTCGGTGGTAATCAAACTGCTATTCGAAGAATGAGTTTCTCCACCAACTCTGGAAACATGATTGGTATCATGGGAGGCTCTGGGGCTGGTAAGACAACCTTGATGAATGTTTTCAATGGGAAAGTGAAACCAACTTACGGTACAGTTGAGATTAACGGAATCAATCTCCATGAAGATTCATCAAGACTTCAAGGGTTAATTGGAAATGTTAGTCAAAGTGATCTTCTAATTGAGGAACTGACTGTTTTTGAAAACCTATATTTCGCTGCGAAGCTATCAATGGGCGGAGAAACCACACAACAAATCACGCACAAGGTTATTCGGCTCCTTTCAACCATTGGCCTCTATGAAGCAAAGGATTTGAAGGTTGGATCTCCTCTGGCGAAAATAATCTCTGGTGGGCAGCGTAAAAGGTTGAATATTGCTTTAGAACTAATTCGTAATCCACAAATACTTTTTGTTGATGAACCAACATCTGGACTATCCAGTAAGGATTCTGAAAACATCATGGATTTACTGAAGGAACTGTCACTCCGTGGAACGCTCGTTTTCGTCGTGATCCATCAACCTTCTTCAACAATATTTAAATTATTCGATCGCCTTTTAATCATGGATCAGGGAGGACACTTGGTTTATGACGGTATTCCTTTAAATGCTTTGGTTCATTTCAAAACACACTCGTACCAAGGAAATGCACACGAACGGGAATGTAGCTTGTGTGGTAATGTCAATCCCGAACAAATTTTCAACCTCATTGATAGGAAGATTGTCGATGAATTTGGAAATGAAACTGCAGTCAGAAAGAAATCTGCGGAAGATTGGCATTTACTCTATCACACAAACAAGGAAGCGCAAATTGTCAACCAACATACTGAACAACCAGAGATCAGTACAAAGTTACCAAGTAGCTTTAAACAGTTTAGGAGCTATCTAACCAGGGATTTCCTGAGTAAAATTGAGAACAAGCAATATTTGATCATCAATGGGTTGATCTCTCCGGTTCTTGCACTCGTACTTTCCTTTTTTACAAAGTACTTCGCAAATGATAAAGGTCAAACTGAATATTCCTTCTATACCAACGAAAACATTCCTCAGTACATCTTCATTTGCGTAATCGTGTCGATCTTCATCGGATTGGTGATTGCTGCAGAGGAAATCAATAAGGACAAGAAGATCCTTGAGCGAGAGCGCTTTTTGAACTTATCCAAAAACGGTTATCTGTTATCCAAGATCACCATCTTATTTACTATTTCTGCTATTCAGTCCTTGATGTTTGTGTTGATTGCAAATTCAATTCTTGAAATTAAAGGAATGTACTTTGATTACTGGTTGATTCTCTTCTCTACTTCATGTTTGGCAAATTTAGCTGGCTTGAATATTTCTAGTGCTTTCAACTCTGCAAAGGTTATCTATATTATTGTACCGTTACTAGTAATTCCACAGCTACTCTTTAGTGGAGTGATTGTGAAATTTGATAAACTTCACCCTTCACTTTCTAATGCCACGAAAGTTCCATGGATAGGAAACGTGATGGTGTCCAGATGGTCGTATGAAGCCTTAGCAGTTGAACAAGCGAGCAATAACCCACTGGAAATATACTACTTCGATGCGCATGTTAGACAGACCTCTGCCAAATGGAAGAAGGATTATTGGCTCCCTGAAGTGCGACGAAATATTCGCTTGCTTCATTCTGATGATGAACTTGAACAGGAAGAGCTTGAATTTGCCAGAGAGTTGGTTTACAATGAAATGAATCGCGAAATTTCATCTTGGGAACAATTGTCCTGTGAGGATTGTCTCGAGGACATTAAAACTGGAAAAACTGAAAATGACTTCAAAGGAGTACGTGGATATTTAGACATTCTTGAAGCAGCTTGGAGAGTAAAGGTCAACAAGCGTGGAGCGGAAATACAGGATATTATTGAAGGAATTGGTTCCGACGAATATATTAAGCTTCGTGATGAATACACGAATGAGAGCTTAATGAACCTAGTAACCAATAAAATGGAAGACAGTAAGATGATTATTAGTGATGGTAAGATTTATCAGAACGACGAACCTATCTACAATATCCCAAGTAAGGAATCTTCATTTTTCTCGGCTCACTTCTATGCTCCAAAGAAATTCTACTTCGGATTTTTGGTTGACACATATTGGATTAACCTAGCCATTATCTGGATGATCTCCTTCCTAACCTATATCGCATTGTATTTTGAATGGTTGAGGAAATTCATCAAGTTTACGCAACACGTCTCTAAGAAACTTAGTCGCAATAAAAAATCCAATTTCGCCGACTAAGCAAAATTGGATTTCCTTTTAAGTTTTATTTCTCTTTACATCAACATACCTCCACAAACATTGATTGTTTGCCCTGTAATGTATGCTGACATATCTGACGCTAAGAATACTGTTAAATCAGCAACGTCTTTTGGAGACCCTCCACGCTTTAGTGGAATTGAAGCTCTCCACTCCTCTACTACTTTCTGATCTAAAGCCTCAGTCATTTCAGTCTCAATGAATCCTGGCGCAATTGAATTACAACGAATGTTACGTGATCCAAGCTCTTGAGCAACAGACTTTGAGAATCCGATCAACCCTGCTTTTGACGCTGCATAGTTTGCTTGCCCCGCATTTCCGCTAACACCAACAACAGATGACATATTAATGATAGAACCTTTTCGAGCTTTTAACATTGGTCGTTGAACCGCCTTTGTTAAGTTGAAAGCTGATTTCAAGTTTGTATTCATTACTTCGTCCCATTGTTCTTCAGACATACGCATCAACAATGTGTCACGAGTGATTCCAGCATTGTTTACCAATACATCAACAGTTCCAAACTCCTCAATCACTGCATCAACAAGCGCTTGAGCATCATCGAATTTAGAAGCATCTGATTTGAATCCTTTAGCAACTCCACCTTTAGCTGATAATTCAGCCTCTAAGGCATTTGCTTTTTCAACAGAGGAAAGGTAAGTAAATGCAACTTTTGCTCCCTGAGCAACACATTCTTCAGCAATAGCCTTTCCTATCCCTCGAGATGCACCAGTAATGATGACAACTTTATTTTCAAGTAAATTCATTTAGTTCTTTTTTGGCAAATATAATGAATGATGTGTTTGTACTAATGCCTTGACACATTTTAATAAGAACGGATTATTAAGAAGTTTCGATAAAATATTGACTCAAAACAAAGTGTACTTCTAATGCTCCATCATTTTTATTAAGCGCGCTATAACTTGTCATCCTCCTGAAGCATTGAATTTATAAAATTTTGAGCGTTTCTGAATCCAAGCATGAACTAATAGTTGTAAAAGTTACAATATCCCACTCCTCATTTCTTCCTCTATATCGTTTTTATATCGATGAATCACGTAAAAAATTCGATGAAACCCTCACTTTGTTCATTAAACACTTCAAAATTTGGTGTTTCACTCTTCTGATGCGTACATTGCGGCAGGTTTAGTTGTAAAAGGTAGGTTAGGTATGAAAGCAGTAGATATTCTCTACTGCTTTCCCTTTTTTTAAGCGATATACTATTCGAGCTAGTTAAAAAAGCTCCAAGACAGTCCAACTCTTACACGCTGACCAGCAATTGGATACCCAAGATATTCTGGGGTTGTTCGGTCGTTCCAGAAGTAGCCAATATTCTCGTATCGAACAAAAAATCTGAATGTACTAATCTCAAGGCTCGTGAAGAAATGTGCGTTAATCATACCTGTAGTCGCACCTGAGTTAAGATTCCAATTATAAGTATCCATCGATGGGACATAATTTCTAGGCTGATAAGATGAGATGTACGAACCATCAAGACCAATCAACAGTAGCAATTTCTTTGCTTTAAATACAGTAGATTTAAAATAGATCCGAGCATTCATCTGTAACTGTGGTAAGCTAGAGTCTGCTTCAATAGAGTATACTGCTCTAGGGTGAAAATTGAATTTACCAACCTGAAATTGACCAAAGACTCCAATTTGCAGCGCATTCAATGAACCAGTTTGATTCCACATAGTATCTTCAAAGACGTATGCATTACGAATCGCCAATGAATTCACAGAAGCTCCAAGCATCACGGAATCTGGTTTGAAGTGATACGCAAACCTCCCTCCCAACTGTAATCGGTCCTCTAGGTTGACTTCATCTAACTTAAAGGAATAGTTGTTCGCAAAATAACTTCTTTGATAAGGTAGCGGTGGAAGGCGGTTGATCGATAAATTACCAGAAAAATTCCATTTAGGTGCTTGATAATGGACACTCGCTTCCTCACTCAAGGCTCCAAACCCACCAACAATATTTTGTTTGAACTTATTCCTTAATACTATTGGTCCGAAATCCCAGCGCAAATTTGATGAAACATCAATTTCAGTAGTGTCGAAGTCGTTCCCCAGATTTAAATTAGACCAGTAAGTGTGACCAACTTTAAAATCGATGTACTTATTCCCACGAACGAAGAATGCTCCAGCTGAATTTTGAATTCTCGCTAAGTTCACACGGTCATAAGTCGTCGTCGAATCAATATTTATTTGATTGTATAACGCACTCAGGGTATCAACGAACTCATGATAGGCTCTATACTTGATATCGTATTGATGCTTGGACAAGAGCCCAAACCTATTGACTACGCCCGAATTAAAGTGGAAGTAATTCGTCAATACAATATTTCCATACGTATTCTTTGAAGCAGCATTTGACTTATTCACCGGAGCAAATTCCAACCCAAACAGATCAATAATTGAATCAGATTGTACGATAATACCACCGTTATGATCGAGGGAGTCAGCAAAGTAGTTCCCCTGGAGCTGCATGGTATACCATCGCGACTTCCATTCCAAGCCCAGATTCAATCTATTCGATCGAAATGCAGAATTACGTAAAAAACCATTTCCAATCGTTCCAGCGTAATCAATGTTCACAACAAGACTATCTGTAAAAGACTGCACATATTCAGCCCGAATAAATTGCGTTCCTTGTGCCCCAAATGAATAGGCGAAACCAATAAAAGGCAATCCAGAAAATTTAAGAGGACGATTCGGTACAGATTGGTTAAAACGAAAACCACCGAAATCATTGTTCAAGCGATTAATCAAAAATCCTTCATTGGACATGATACCAACTCCACCGCTAAATGTTGTTGGTAAAAAACCCGACAACACATCCGTAGAATCAATGCTTCCAAGCATCCGGTCATCAATCGATAGAGTATCGTATTCATAGGTATACTGCCCATAGGAAAGGTTCCAATTGGTCAGAAACAATATGAAAAGAAGATGCTTGAACATTATACAAATGTAAAGTTATAAAAAAAGGGACGCAGCCGATGTGAGTCGGAGCGTCCCTTTAACTTCTTTTAAGAGGCTTTATTATAGGTTATTCACCTTCACTTGCAAACCTGATTTCAAGTTCGCAGCTTTGTTTTTGTGGATAACGTTTCTTTTCGCCAATTTGTCGATCATGCTGAATACAGAAGGAATCAACTTAGTAGCTTCAGCTTTTGCTTCAACATCACGAAGTCCGCGGATAGCGTTACGTGTAGTTTTGTGCTGGTACTTGTTACGAAGTCTTTTAGCTTCGTTTGATCTGATTCTCTTCAATGCTGACTTATGATTCGCCATTTCTTTCTTTTTTTATTTTCTTTTTACTCTAAGTATTGCAGCCCATAGGAGAATCCAACTCCTGTTTCCAGGATGAAAACCTGGCGTCCTAACCACTAGACGAATGGGCCATTTCGACATAACATCGACTTGGCAGCCCATAGGAGAATCGAACTCCTGTTTCCAGGATGAAAACCTGGCGTCCTAACCACTAGACGAATGGGCCAACTTAAAATTTCAATTCCCGCTTGTTAATTTTGGGAGTGCAAATATAAAGTGAATTTCTTTAACCATCAACACGGAAGGCAATTATTTTCTTAGAAAAATGAGCACTTGTTTTCAACGATCCATCGTTAATAAACTGAATTGTCCTCTGCGCTAAACTTGAATCCAAGTCGCTTACCTGTTGCAACCTGAAGATCAGAACTAATCATTTGTATCTGTCCAACAGACACTTGCTGCACTAAATCGTACGGAGGAGTAATTAAATCGAACTCAATTGCAAAGGCCATAGACACTTGCAAAATATGACGAATAATGTCATCGTTCATTTTACTATTTGCCAGATCTCTAAACAAGAATCCGAGTTGTCCCTTCCCTTCTACCATGAATCGTTCTTCATGGTTCAGGTAAATGCGCCCAATCAAATATCCAGCATCGTTCATTCTATTTTGCTCGAATGATTCTGCCAAGAAATTATAGATGTTAATCATTCCAAAGAATCCATTAGCCCCATTCTGCTCCAAATACGGTGTCTTCCATAGTGGATTGTCATCTGGAAGTCTGAATACATTCCTGTGTAATTGAAAGACGAGAACATCACTTCCAATCGAAACACGGAATTCGTGTTTCCCCTTCTCTTCCATTTTCATGCGAACACGATCGTCAGAAACTGTCTTTGCCAAAGTTTCGAGTTCATTCTTCGTAATCTCCTTGAAGTGTTCAAATACCTTCTCCGAATAATCGGCGATATCCTGCTTCATTGCTGCCTTATTCAAAAGCAGATCAATTATCCCGTCGCGAACTGTGTTTTTCTTTTCCATTTAGTAGGCTTTAGCGAAAATTACACGTCCTGTTGATGGCTTTCCAGTCACCATGCATTTTCCTTCTTCCTCTTCTCTATCGAGAGGGATGCATCGAATTGTAGCTTTCGTTTCTTGTTTAATCTTTTCTTCTGTCTCTTCAGTTCCATCCCAGTGCGCAAGGAAAAATCCTCCTTTTGCCTCAAGTTCTTTTTTAAACTCGTCGTAGGAATCAACCACATGCGTACGTTCCGTTCTAAAAGCATTCGCTCTATCGTACAGGTTCGTTTGAATCTCTTCCAGCAATTTTTCAATTACCTCGTCTACTCCATCAAACGCAAGAACCTCTTTCGATTTTTCATCGCGGCGAGCAACTTCAATATTTCCAGCTTCGAAATCACGCATTCCCATCGCTAAACGCACAGGAACACCTTTGGCTTCGTACTCCGCGAACTTCCACCCTGGTCTTCTGTTATCGTCGTCGTCGTATTTAAATGAAATCCCCTTCGCTTTTAATTTCGTTCCTAGTTCATTGAACTTCTCAGATATCTTAGACAAATCTTCTTCAGACTTATAGATTGGAATCGCTGCGACTTGAATCGGCGCCAAGTTAGGAGGAAGAACTAGTCCTTCATCATCCGAGTGCGTCATGATTAATGCTCCCATCAATCGTGTTGAAACTCCCCAAGAAGTTGCCCAAACATAATCGCGAGAACCATCCTTCGCAGCAAACTTAACATCGAATGCCTTTGCAAAATTCTGACCCAAGAAGTGTGAAGTTCCAGCCTGAAGCGCTTTTCCATCTTGCATCATAGCTTCAATGGTGTAAGTTTCATCTGCACCCGCAAATCGCTCACTATCCGACTTCAAACCTTTGATTACAGGCATTGCCATGTATTCCTCGGCGAACTCAGCGTACACTCTATTCATCAATTCAGTTTCTTCAATCGCTTCTTCTTTCGTTGCATGTGCCGTATGACCTTCCTGCCATAAGAATTCAGCAGTTCTCAAGAAAAGTCGTGTTCTCATCTCCCAACGAACAACATTTGCCCATTGATTGATCAGAATTGGTAGATCTCTATATGATTGAATCCAACTTTTGTAAGTATTCCAAATAATCGCTTCAGAAGTCGGTCGAACCACCAACTCCTCTTCCAACTTCGCTTCTGGATCAACGATCAATTTCGTTTTATCGTTTGGATCTGTTTTCAAGCGATGGTGAGTTACAACAGCACACTCTTTTGCAAAGCCTTCAGCGTTCTTTTCTTCCGCTTCAAACAAGCTCTTTGGTACAAACAAGGGGAAATACGCATTTTGGTGTCCTGTTTCTTTAAACATTGTGTCCAGTTGCGCTTGTATCTTTTCCCAAATAGCAAAACCATACGGCTTAATTACCATGCAACCACGTACTCCTGAGTTTTCTGCCAACTCAGCTCGAGCAATAGTTTCATTGTACCATTTAGAATAATCCTCTTCTCGCTTTGTGTATTTCTGCGCCATTTCTTGTTATCGGTTAATTTAAGAGGAACAAAGATAGAAAATTCAGTCTTTTAGAGCTCAGTAAACACAAAAAGAGCTTGTTATTTCTAACAAGCTCTGGTTTAAAAAATCGTACAGTTATATTGGGCAATTAACGCCACATCAGACTAGAGAAACTATCTACAAACTGTTGAGGCTGTAAAATCAACATATATAATCATCTCATTACAACAAAGCGGAGAAATATAACTTACATCATAATCCGTTACAATGTGCCCCGTAGAATGGTATGTGTCCAAATAATTTCGGCATCTGCTTTTTATTAATGCCACCAATGACATTTGTTCCGCGACACTCATTACGCCATCACTGAGAGGATGCAAATACCCGTTAACATTTAATGGATCATCGGTATATCCTGTTACACTCACACCGCTCACACTAACAGTGTTACACCGGTCAAAGTAATCCGTTGGACAGTTAAGATGATCATCAATTGTACCTTCTGTATTGAATCCAACGACACCGAATAAAACAGACCCAAGCCCTCCATAGGACGTAGAGTTTTGAGCGAACAATGGACAACTGTGAGGTACGTATTTTCTATCTGTGGTATCTACCTCTTCAGAAGTGGAGACCGGAGCAACTGGCTCTTTTTCACAAGAGTTAAGGAACAATAAAGACGACGCAAGAATAAGTGTTGATAATACTACTTTTTTCATTTGAATAGGGTTAGTTAATAATTACATTGAATATAACGAAACCCTACCGTTTAGTAACATATTATGACAAAAAAAAGGGAGGTCTCAGAACCTCCCTTTCACAATCTATTCTAAACTGCTTATTTAACTACCTCCAAACGAATTGTTTGAATCATACCATCCGCGAAGCGAATAGATAAGAAGTAAGTTCCACTCGCAAATTTCTCTGCATCGATTACAGTCTCATTACCAGACAACTCTCCCGTGAAAATCAATTTCCCAGAAAGATCTGTAATGTACGCTGTTTCCATTTCCATCGAAGCTTCAATTGAGAAAACTCCGCTTGACGGGTTTGGATAAACTGAAACGTGGGCTAGTGACAATTCGTTCACTCCTACAGATGTACTTACAGTTCCAGTAAAGCTATTCGTTCCACAAGAGTCAGTTACAGTAAGAACTACCGTGTATGTTCCTCCCGAAGCGTATGTATGTGATGGATTCTCAGTAGCATCCGTATTGCTATCACCAAAGTCCCAAGCATAAGTAGTTGTTCCTGTCGTTGTTGATGTATTTGTAAAATCAAACGTTCCTGAACCTGCAGGGTTTTCAACTGAAGTGAAATCAGCAACTGGGTTTACACAAGTGGTAATAACGACCGTTTGACAAGTAGAATCTGCACCACATGCATCTAAAACTGTTAAACACACAGTGTAATTTCCGTCTGTTGCATACGTATGTGTTGGGTCCGTTTGTGTTGAAGTGTTGCCATCTCCAAAGTTCCAAAAGTATGTTGGTCCCGTACCTGTTGTTGATCCATTCGTGAAAGTAACTGTTGATGTTCCAGATGGAGATGTCGTAAATGCTGGCACCGGCAAGGGACAACCAATTATTACCGTATCACATGTCGTAACCGATCCACAAACATCTGTCATTGTTAGACAAACTAAATATG
>CAJQOB010000109.1 GCA_905479845.1 uncultured Flavobacteriales bacterium | reverse complement strand
GGGATTTTTAAGCGCCCATCTACGGCTGATAAATAGAGTTACGGGGATCTGTTCTTCTATTAAATATTTCACCAGAACGGAATCATAGCCATCACTTAAACCTCCCTGGCCGCAAGCATCAAAAGTGAGGAAAACAACTTTTTCCGCCTCTGGAGTTTCTATTCTTCTTATCATCCTATTCGCTTCAGTACTTAGTTCAGTATTCCATTCTTTCGTAGAATCTAACTTGCTTGAGATACTATCGAAGCTTAAAGGTTGGCATGATTTGTCCGCGTTAGCTTTCGTTTTCTGAACTTTGTTGTTGCGCTCGTCGATGTTGTCATTCTTATCGCTCATATTGCAAGACATTATCCAGAAGATACCGATGACAAGAATTGGAATGGAGGGTTTCATTTCAGCGAATTAATTAGTTCTTGGTAAGGTAAGAATTCGCTTCTCTGAATCAAAAAAGAGTTCATTCATCGACAGGAATTACATATTTAGAAGCCCTTTAATATTTGCTTTAAGTCATAATTCATATATGAAGACCAAAGAACCCAAAGATCTATCTGGCACGGTCTTCGTAACCTACTCAGTACAATGAGTTATAAAAGTTGAACCATTAAAACGGAACTATGAAGCATTTAGCAGCAATTTTATGTTTAGGGCTTATCGGATTTGCACAGGCGCAATCTACTTCAAGAGATGTAGAAATTTACGAACGTTATGAAAATGGCGAACTTGTTGAGCAACGCCAGAGTGCCACCGAAAATGGTGTTCCGATGAAAGATTTTGATTTCGAGAAGGCAAAGCGTGATATTCAGCTGAAATCTACGGAAATGGAAGGAAAAATGGAAGAGATGCAGAACCGGATGGAGCAAAAGATGAGCGAAATGCAGCGTTCGATGGACTCCAGAAAGAAGGAAATGCAACAACGCATGTCTGATTTTGAGAAGCGCTCTGAAGAGATGCATAAGAAGATGGATCAATACATGAAAGAAATAAGCCGAGACAAAACCCCAAAACAAAAAGAATTGAAAGAAGAGCCATCAAAAGTTGAGAAGCCGGTTGTTGGACAGAGCAATCAGAATGTGAAATTCACGTAATAAGATTAGTTGGGCTCTTCGAGAGCGAATCACTCCAAAATAATACGGCCACTCGCTTGGCTATTTTCAGTTCTAATCTCAAACAGATAGAATCCCTTGAAACCTTCAAAGTTGAGTTCGTTTTCGCCATAATGTAACTCTTTTTCTGCGACAATTTTTCCATTCACATCAATGAGTTGAAGCGTAGAGCTTTCATTCACCTCAATAATTACCATTCCCTTGGATGGATTTGGATAAACCTTGACGTACATAGAATTTGATTCAGAAACTCCAATTGAAGAACAGTCCGATTCAAGTAAGCGAACACTCAAAGTGTCGAAATAACTATCATTATCTGTTCCGGCAAGTCTAGTTCCTTCGAGCACAACATTCAGGCTTCGTGTTCCAATAGGCACTGATTCGGATCCAATTTGTAACAACCACTGAGGTTCGCTATTGGAGAGCACAGGGCTGTTTCCAATCACTGTATTACTTGCATCAAAAAACTCGATGTACATTTCGGGAAGATCATTGTTTGCACCCCATGTTCGCAAGAACCCAGAATACTCCACTTGGCATTTATCGTCATCGATTTGAGTCGCTTGGGCACTCACATCAATCAATTGTGTTGCTTGACCATTGTCTTGTTCGTTTGAACAAACACCTCCAACGGCAAAGAAATTATTCCCCTGATAAACAGGTACGGAACCGCACTCATTATCGAGTAAAGACTCTATGTCACCCGTCCAATTGGAAATTCCAGACTCTGCATCTCCATTTTGCAAAATGTTTCCCGTGATATAATTCGCCGCTGTAGTGTTGAAGGTCAAGGGTGCAGACCAATCACTCCAAGTTAAATTTGCATTTCGGAATCGAACTCTCCAGCAGTAGGATGTATTCGCCATTAAAAGTACATCATCTTCATCGGTCAAATCATCGCCTGCCTGTGTATCAACTTCGTCGTACCAATTCATTGATTGTTTCCAGATGTTTTGGACGCTAGAATCACTGAAGTTACACCCTTCAACAATTTGCCAATGCGAAGCTTGATGAGTGTTTGATCCATTGCTAAAGGGCGAGGCCTTGAACTCGATGCAGTGCAAATCGTTTTCTCCAATTGGAGTGATTCCGATCGGCATATCTGGCGCAGTTGAGAAACGTTTTATGGTAATTTCATCACTCAAAGTGTTATTTTCGAATACGTTTTCATCTCCCTGCGAGTAGCGCTTGAGAACGAATTTAGGGTCAGCTCCTGCTTCAACTTCTACCATAACGAACCCGTACTCATCTTCACTTAATACGAACTCATCGTAATCAGCATTCGGGAACTCTCCCCAATTATCAATTGCTCCGCCCGCAGTTGCGGCATTCACCCAAAGATGATTGTGATCTCTGGATTGTCCTCGTGAATAGGCATGTGTGTGACCGAAAAAGTGAATCGACGGCTTATTGTAGGCCGTTGTGAAGTTTTCCAAAACCGAAATGATGTCTCCTGTGAAATCCAACTCTCCTGGTAACCAAAGCTCTGATTTGTATGGGTGGTGTAGTTCGGCAAAAACGAAATCAATAGTACTGTCTGCTCCCGCTTCGTTCAAAATTGTTTCCAGCCAAAGCAACTGAGTTGATAATTCTGGACTTGGGCTGTTAGAGTTTAGTCCTACTATTCTGAGGTTTGAAATGTCCTTGTACCACCATTCCTCAGGATTGGATGGAGAACCGTTGAGTGGAAGGTCAGTGTAGTCAAGGAACAAGGAAATTCCTCCAGCCCCATAATATTCGTGATTTCCAGGCACAGGATAAGTAGGAACATACGGTGTGATTCCTGTTGAAGGTGTCAAATAGGTGTTTCTCCAAGATGAATACGTGCCCGTTGAGACTAAATCTCCAGGAACAAGAATTGCTTCAATGTCCTCCATACCATTCGGGTAATTGGCGTTTGCGACTGGTATGATGCCTGAATTAATAATGGTTTCGAATACGTTCGGGTTTGAATTATCACGTTGCATATCGGACATGGCCACGATATTTAAAGATGTTTCCGAGGTTTTGGTTGGGTGTGTTTTAAAAAAGTAGGTGGCTGAAGTCGTACCAGAAGAGGTTCTTACTTGATAGAAGTACTTCGCGTCATCGTTCAAGCCAGAAATCAGTGCTGTGTGAATTCTATTGGTTCCTTCTCCACCAATTGAAGTGCTGGTTACCGTATTCGAAAGCGTTGCTGAGCTTGATCCCCAGTCCACATAACCATCATTTGAAGAGTCGGTTTCCCACATGATCGTCATACTTGTCGGGCTACCATTTTGAAGATAGGGAGCGACAACGATTGCTTGCGAAAAGGAAAAGAGACTTATGAAACTAAGGGCAACAACTGTCAGAACTCGCAAAACAAAAGGGTAAATGGAAAGGGTCATCTTGTAGAAATGATTAGGTAACTAAGTTACGAATCAATTCTAACAAATGTTAGTAACACTAAAAAACCCGCACTGAAATTAATCGGTGCGGGTTTATTTGATTTATGCTAAATTAAATCTATTGCAAACTAATTTTCTGAACATAGCGTTTCTGTCCAGAAGTATATTCCAAAACGAACATTCCACGTGGCACTTCTTGCACATTGATGGTATAGTCCGTTAAGTTTCCGTTGATCTCGTACTCACGAATAAATCGTCCCGTGAGATCATAAATACGCAGCATTCCTTGATCTTGGTAATCTCCAGTAAATGCAACTGAGTTTGTTGCTGGGTTTGGATACGCGATCAATTTTTCCGTTTCAGGCATTGAAATCATCGCTGTGTAGAAATCTAGGGAATCGATTACCACGAACTGGTGCATCATGTCCATGTCCTCATGTGTTAGGATATGGCAGTGGTACATGTATCCCATGTTTGGTTGAAACAAACTAGGGAAACTGTCGAACCGCGCAACGAAAGTCATTGTAGCGTGCTCTCTCACCATTTGAACATCTTTGAAACCAACCATTTCTGGAGGTAAATTCGCAAATGTAAAGTCCATTGAGTCGTTTCCAGCACCGTACTTTCCGTGGTACTCTGTTACTTGGAATTGTACTTTGTGAATATGGAAAGGATGGGATTTGTTTGTGTTGTTCACAATTTTCCAGCTCTCTTTCGTATTCACCAAAACAGTATCATTGATGACCATCATGTCCATTCCAGTTGAATCAATTAACCATGGTCCTTGACCACCGCCACCTCCAGGTGTCATTCCACCCTGGCCGTTCAAGTGTTTCTCTCTACTTTGGAAGATTGGCCCTGGCGCAAGCGCATAAGACGGGTTGATACTTGCAGGTACAGTAACGATCGGGTTCGGTGGGAAAATTGAATCCCAAACGATAAACGCCATTAAGGCTTCCCCGTCAGTAGTTCCGTAGTTAGCTCCTAGTGGAACATCCAAATTTGATAGGTAAACCGTATCGCCATTCGCGTACAAAGAGAAATCAATCATGAACTCACGTCGATCTCCAACAGATATCATTGTACTATCGACAATAATAGGATTAGGAAGGTAACCTCCACCTGTGGCAATCATGTGCATTTGAGCAAAGTTCGTAGGGTCGTTCAATTGAGTAGACAAACCAATGTTGAACTGCTTACGAGGGGAACCATTCAAAATTCTCAAACGAACCATTTCTGGTGGTACACGAAGGTATCCACCGACAACACCATTAACTAGCGTTTGTGGACCGTTTCCTGGATGTTCACCTGCTTTTATTGCAGTAGCCGTATTGGTGAACGTATCAAGGAGAAATCCTTTTTCTTGAATGATAATTGGAAAATCATTAAATCCGTAGTCATTCGGCAACTGACTTTCAATAGGGGCCGTTGGATCTTTTACAAGTAGCATCCCTGCCAAACCAAGTATAACCTGATCAGTAGTTCGACCCATTAGGTGAGTATGATACCAAGCCGTTTGCGGCAGGTCAATCATACGGAATTTTGGTTGCCATGTATCACCATTTTCAATCACTTGATGAGGGCCACCGTCCATTTCAGCAGGAATATTCAAACCGTGCCAGTGTACAGTCGTCGAGTCAAGGTTTGGAAGGTTATTTTCAATTTCGAAATGAGCGGAGTCACCTTCGTTAATAACAAGGGTAGGCCCGAGATAGGACATCGCCGAGCTTCCCTGTTCATTGTAACAATAAGTTGCCAGAGGGACATTCAAGTTGAACGTGGTAATGAATCCGTTTGGGTCAAAATTGTGAGAACCCGACTCTATAGAAATCAGGTAATTGGGCCCTGTCATTGCAGGTGGAATCGGAATTTCATTTACAAATTGTTGGGCTTGTAGTGCAGACGAGCCAAACAGCGCTGAAAACGCCAATAATGACGCCGCGCGGGTTAGATTAGTTTTCATAATACAGAGTTTTCTTATATCCAAATATACTTACTATTCTCGCGGAAGGTTCTGGAAAGTCAAAAAATTGTTGTGAATGGCGACATTTTAAGGTAGAAATGCATGTTTTACTTCTCATAGTTGAATTGATAGATGGTTTACTCCTTAACCAAAGGTAAAACAACTTCTCTGCCATCCATTTTCAACCGAATGAAATAAACACCTGGTGCTGCGTCAAGGGTCGTTTCGATCATTTCAACCTGTTGATCCGGTAATGCTGATTGAATATGTACCTCCTTGAGCTAAATAAACAGGGAGATTTCCATAATACGAATAAGAGTCATTTCCAGTACTGTTGTTGACATTTGCTATTGTTACATTCGTAATACGCAAGTTTGAACCGTCGTTCGTTCCGTTGGCAAGACAGTATTCGAATGGCTTGATTGTATACATGAACTTGTACGTTTCTGTAGTGTCACCAGTAGACCCGACGGCAAATACTTTGAAATACATTTTCGTTCCTGCAGGATAATCTGGAAGAGCTGTGTTTGAAATCCAATCATCTCCTGAAACAAGACTCATTGGAATAACATTTCCGAAAGTTGGAGCGTTGATTGACCATTCTACATATACACTCGACAAAGTATTGTCGTAATCGATTGTGGCAGTAACGAATTGATCCGTTGTTTCTTTTGGTGTTTCTGTAGTTGGAGGATTGGTAATATCAGTGTTTGTGATTGCTGGGAAGTTCAGTCTTCCATCTAGTGCATATTCCCACAATCCGCGACCCCACGCTGTAGCACGAAGCGTATTCGACCCCCACATTACTTCCATTTCACGAATGGATGTGTTCGGCAATGCTGTATTGTATAAACTCCAAGTGACATCGGTCATCGCTTTTTTGTACACCCCGATCTCTGTTCCTAGGTAGATCGTTGATGCATTTGTGTGATCGATTACTACTGATCGAACTGGCATGTTCCCCAAATTATAGGTGATGTTTTGCCAAGTTGTACCAAGGTTGTGCGTGATGTAAACTTTAGAATTGTCGTCTTGATAGCGGCCGTAAGTAACAGCTAGTGTGCTATCATCATTCGGGTCGAAGACAACATCGGTGATGGAATAGTTGGGTAGATTTCCTTTGATATCTGACCAGGTCACTCCACCGTCATCCGATAGTTCGATACTAGAATTTCGCGCTGCAACGATGAAATCTGAGTTGTTTTCGGCAATGCTTGCAAACGTTATCGTACTCGTGAATGATGGTGAACCAACATTTGTATACGTTGAGCCGAAATCATCACTTCTGTGAACATTTTCACCCAAAGAGTAGACGCGCATGTGGTCATTTGGGTCGTAGAAAATAGGAGCGATCCAATATGCATTTTGTCCAGATGGAGTAGCTCCACCATTAGACTGACCAGCATTGAATGTTCGTCTTCGACCACCATTTTGAAGACTTCCAATCATCCAGTCGTCGTTGAGCGGGTGAATGAATCCTTCCATTCCATCTGCATCATACATTTCAACCCATCCGTTTTCTGTATTAACGCTGGTTCCATTGTCTTGTGAACCGCAAATTGTTCTGTCATGATTGGACTGGCTAACTCCTAAGTTGTAGTTCATTCTGATTCCAACATTTTCGCTGAGTTTGTTCCATGTGACACCATTATCTGGACTATTCACCAAGAATCCGTCAGTTACAGCATAGAACACACCATTGATGCATTCGGCGGCTTGAAGATCAGCGTGGATGTAGTCAGTACTTGTGTTGTAACTAATCTGATGACCGCTTCCAGCTCCGTTTGTGTTTCCAAGTGACCAGTACGTAACTTGGTTGAAGTTTAACCCTCCATCGGAACTTGCAAAGGCATCCACATAACCGCAGGTCATTTTTGAATCATCGACGTCGCTTACTGCGAAGCCAGCATCTGATTGTCCAGGGTTGCTAACGAGAGCGAATGAAGCGCCACTATTTGTGGATTTCCAAAGTCCATTATTTGACATGTAATACACACAATTAGGACAAAAAGAGCTCACGGCCACGGTTCCCACACCACCTGAACTTCCAGGAATTGAAACCGTTGTAAACGTCAATCCAGCATCCGTGGAAACGTAAACCACGTTAGCCGTATTCTTTGCATAAGCATATACGATATTCGGGTTCGTTGGATGAAAATCAATATCGGTGAAATCATCTGCAGCGAGTGGAACTGTCCACGAAGTGAGGTTATTATCTGAGCGATATAGCCCCTCATTTGTCCCAATGAAAATAAGATTGGGAATTGTAGGGTGATGCTTAATTTTATAGATTTGGCGGTTGCTTCCGAGTCCACCCCAACCAAGGTTTGTTGGATTGAAATTACTCAGAACCCAGGTGTTCCCTCCATCTACAGAACGATGAACCCCGTGCGTTGTATGGTTTTGACTGTTGTTGACGTTGATGAGAACAGAATCTGGATTAGTCGGAGAAACAGAAATGGAATTTACACCACAGGCCGCTAGGAAATCAGTAGATCCTCCCGCCCAAGTAGCACCACCGACAAGTGATTTCCAGAAACCACCCGTTCGAGTACCGAGGTATAGTCGTTGTGCATTGTTGGGGTCAACATAGAAAGAAACGATCCTTCCCATTCCAAAGGCATAATGTCCTGTAATTTGTCCAGGAGATGTTGGTCCGAGCTCTTCCCATCCTGCAGGAAAAAGTGATTTTGGACCTGTTGAATTTGACTGAAATTGCTCGAACTGTTTTTTTACAAAGTACGGGTCTACATTGCTTCTGTCTCCAGATGGGTAGTACTTGTATTCGTTTTAATTCTTCCATCTTTGGTAGCCTTTCCAGCCCGAACCCTTCCCTTTCGGGTGTGTTTCAAAATAGAGCTCTGCGGCAGCACAAACATCATAGAAGTTTATGGACATGTCCTGCATCATTTCCTTATAGTTAGACTGAGAAAATGAAAGGGAAGATGTACAAAGCAAAAAAAGAAAAGCAGCGAGTTTCATAAGTATGCGATAGAATGAACTAAAGATACTTGTTTTGAGTTTAAGTAGTACTTTTAGAGTATGAATAAGTTAATCGTAGTACTATGTTTATTGTCCTCTTCTGTAGTGACATCAAAGGATCAGCTTGAAACAATTGACATCCTTTCTTACAGAATTGACCTTGAAGTTTGGGAAGAGCATGATACGATTCAAGTGTATGAATTAATCACGGCCAAACTTCTTCAAAAAGCAGACTCATTTTACTTGGATCTTCATTCATTGAATGAGGGGAAAGGAATGACAGTGGAGAGGCTTTTTATCAGGGTTCCAATTGAGCGCGAAACACCGGTTACGTTTACTCATGTTGATGACAAACTGTGGATTTCATCAATTTCTATACCCGAAAACCTTGAATTTAAGATAGAACTGTCGTTTTCTGGTGTTCCTGAAACGGGGTTAATTATAGGGAAAAACAAGTTTGATAAGCGCACATTTTTTGGCGACAACTGGCCCAATCGTGCGCATCACTGGTTTGCATGCATCGATCATCCATCGGATAAGGCGAAAGTCAGCTTTTTAGTTACACATCCCAAGAAATATGATGTGGTTGCGACGGGAAGATTAATGAATCAGGGTTATACACACGATAAGAATACCGTAGTGTACAGGTCTGAGATTGATTTGCCAACCAAGGTGATGGTGGTAGGAATAGCAGAGTTTGATACAGAACTCATTTTTCACGACAATTCGGGCTTGTTTCCAATGACGGCTTGGGTGTATGAGGATGATCGTGAAAATGGATTCAAAGACATGGCGGTTGCAGCCGATGTCGTGAATTTTTTCGTGAAAAGCATTGGTGCTTATCCTTTTGAAAAATTGGATCATGTTCAATCTACCACGCAATTCGGAGGAATGGAAAATGCTGGAAACATCTTTTATGATGAGAATGCAGTAACGGGTGAAGAAACAATGGAAGCACTGATTGCTCATGAAGTCGCACATCAATGGTTCGGAAATTCAGCGAGTGAATCGGATTGGCACCACTTGTGGTTAAGTGAGGGGTTTGCTACGTATTTCACGGATTTGTATTGGCAAGACAAGTATGGAACAGAAGCGATGAACGAACGCCTTATCAATGAGCGGATTCGTGTGATCAAATTCTCAAAACAATACGATCATCCCATTGTGGATACAAGCTATCAATCTTTGATGCAGTTGTTGAACCCTAATTCCTACCAAAAAGGGGCCTGGTTTCTTCATATGCTTAGGAATGAAGTTGGAGATGTGACTTTTTGGAGCGGAATCAAGCGCTATTATGAAACATATAAATATGGCAATGCAACAACGTCTGATTTTCAATCAATAATGGAATCAGAATCAGGAAATGACTTGAATCTATTCTTCAATCAATGGTTGCGAGAAGCACTTCACCCAATACTGCTCATAAATAATGATCGCAAATGTGGAAAGGAGTATCTAGAAATTCAACAAGAGCAAAAAGGCGAATTATTTGAATTCAATCTTGAGGTGAAAATTATCTACGAAGATGGAACTTCTGAATTGAAGGTTTTCCCTGTTTCAAAGAAGAAAGAAAAGTTCAAGTTGACATCAAAAAAGAAGGTTTCGGGTTTCAAATATGATCCGAATGTGAAATTGCTGTTTGAAATGGTCGAACACTAATTCTGGATTTCCATTACCCTTTCAGTACTTCCAACACTGCATTTTGAGAGACATCAAGATCCGCCAGAGAGTTCGAGCGACAGTCTAATGTCACTAGCGCTGGTTCAGTGTAACATCAAGTGATGTTAGACCAGTTGCAACACAGCTCAATGATTCCAGAACGGCGTTCTGCGTTACGTCAAAAGAACTCAGAGGATTAGCATTCACATGAAGTTCAATCAGTGCAGTATTTTGTGTGACATCAATTGTTGTTAGGTCGTTTGCGTTGCAATTCAGTTCTTCCAGCAGTGGATTATTACTCACATTCAAAGCGGTTAAATTGTTACTTGAACAAAGCAAGGTTTCCAGTAAGGTGTTCTGTGAAACGTTAATGGAAGTCAAAGCCGCAACCAGTCAATGAAATATAATTGAGCAAGGTGTTCTGTGAGAGATCTGCAGATGCAATTGGGTTTCCATCAAAAATAATCATGGTGAGAGAAGTAAAATCTTCAATTCCGGTAATGTCAACAATCCCTTGTGCTCACAATCAAATCGCTTAAACTGCTCACGTTTGCAGTTGTAACATAATTGTCATTTGCGATACCATTTCCAAGTCCACTTGTTTCGAGCCAAGCTTCGAAATTATCGTCTGGAACGAAGGTTTGTTGTGAGAATGTGGAAAATATGGGAGCGATTAAAAGTGCTAGTAGTAGTTTCTTCATATAGGCTAATCTCTTAGTATTCAGTTAAAAATACGTTCATTTATTCAAATGAAATCAAATTCAGAGACACTGTATGTTGAAGGGGATCAAATCTTGGTTAGATTGCATAAAAGTTTAAAAATGGAGGGGGTTTTTGTTTTTAAAGCAAGTGTTTTTTACAATTGCAGCCGATAATAATCTTGACAATTCACCGAACAGTTCCTTTAGGAATTCAAGATGATAGGGAATATGATTATGCGAAACCCAACACTTTTCTTCCTAGCGAACGTACATTTAGTGGACCAGACAACCAATTTAATAATAAGGGTATGACTTTAGTAAGATGTTCAATGATTCGTTTATCACTGCTCATTGTATTTGGGATAGTTAATGATTCCCTCGTGTTGTCTCAAGAAGGCGAGTCCAGAACAATTTCAGGATTTGTTACAAACGCATCTTCCGGAGAGCCAATTTTTCAGGCAAAACTCTTTGACACAGTTAGTAGAATTGGAGTAGTCACGAACGAATATGGTTTTTATAGTCTCACTTTCCCAGCCAAAGAGGCCGTGATTCGAATTTCCTCATTCGGTTCCGTAACTTTCTATACAAAGGTTCCCATTGATCAAAGCGAACTGGACATTGCCTTAGTGAGTGAGATTCAAGATTTTGAAGAAGTAGAAGTGAAAGCAGAGAGCTTGGAGAAAACGCTTGAAGAAACAAATTCAGGAACAATTAATTTACAACTGGACAAAGTCGACAAACTCCCCACCTTCTTTGGAGAAAAAGATGTTGTAAAGACACTTCAACTTTTGCCAGGTGTTAGTTCGGGAGGAGAAGGGTCGAGTGGACTTTATGTTCGTGGAGGAGGACCTGATCAAAACCTAATTCTTCTGGATGGAGTTCCTGTCTACAATGCTTCCCATCTTTTCGGATTCTTTTCAGTTTTCAATAATGATGCACTGTCTAAAGTCACAATGATAAAGGGTGGATTCCCTGCACGTTACGGAGGAAGGACTTCTTCGGTTCTAGACATGCGCATGAAGGAAGGGAACATGAAGAAATACAATGTTGAGGGATCCATCGGATTAATTGCAAGTCGAATTCTCGTGGAGGGCCCCATAAAGAAAGACAAAACGGCTTTCATCTTTAGTGCGCGAAGAACCTATATTGACCTCTTGACAAGACCATTCATGGTGAATGCAAGAGAAAAAGGAGGGTATTATTTTTACGACATGAACGCTAAGGTTCATCACAAAATCAACAAGAAACACCACATTTATTTGAGCGGTTATTTTGGAAAAGACAAAGCGCAAATCATTCAACGCTACGGATATACTTCAGGTGGACAAGAATATGACTATGATGACAAAAGTGGCTTGGGATGGGGAAATGCAATTGTTGCTGCACGTTGGAATTACCGAATTGGGCCAAAAATCTTCATGAATACAACGGCAACATTTTCGCATTACAAGTTTGATATTTCGTCGCAGGGAACTTTTACCACAAATAATGGGGGTGTAGAAACTGAGAATAAATACCTGACCCAATACTATTCGAATATTTTGGACTGGTCGGGGAAGACGGATTTTACCTACATACCAAACGCTCGACACTACGTTCGATTTGGAGCGGGAAACACGTACCACACATTTAAGCCTGGGGTTTTTACTTCTGAACAGGAAGTTGATGGAGAACCGATTGACACAGGACAATTGCCCCAAACGGAAATAGAATATGCCAATGAAGCATTCGTATATATAGAAGATGACCACAAAATAACGGATTGGCTCAAAATCAACTACGGATTGCATTTTAGTTCGTTTTTTGTTGATGATCGCTCGTATCATAGCTTGCAACCGCGCCTATCGGGGAATGCCATTCTATCCAAAAAATCAAGCTTGAAGTTCTCGTATGCATACTCAACGCAGTTCATTCACCTTCTTTCGAATACTGGAATTGGTTTACCAACGGACCTTTGGGTTCCGTCAACAGGGGAAGTCGGACCAATCAACAGTCACCAATTTAGTCTTGGATACAACCAGATTATCGGAAAAAAATACAATCTCGTACTGGAAGGATATTACAAAACAATGGATGGCGTGATCCAATACAAAGAAGGAATTGATTTTATTGGAACAGGAAATAACTGGGAAAACAAAATTGAGATTGGAAAGGGATGGTCATACGGTGCAGAGCTTTTTGTGGAGAAAAAAGTGGGCAAGTTCACAGGTTGGATTGGATATACCTTGAGTTGGACTGATCGTCAGTTTGAAAACATCAACGGCGGTGAAAAATTCCCATATACCTACGATAGACGACACGACGTGAGTTTTGCTGCGAGTTATGAAATCAACAAGAAATGGGACGTCGGGATTGTCTTTGTGATGAATACAGGACGAGCTGTTTCGTTGCCAACACAACAATACGGACTTGCGAGTAATCCGATATCTCCAAATTATTACTGGGCATCGCAAAATTTGAATTACCTCAATTCCGTGAATGGATACAGAATGCCAACCTATCATCGATTGGATTTGGGAGCCAACTACCACAAACAGAAGAAGTGGGGAGAAACGATTTGGTCATTTTCTCTCTACAATGCATATAGCAGGTTGAATCCTTTCTATCTGTATGTTGCGACCTATTCAAATGGAGACAAAAAACTCATAAATGTGGCTTTGTTTCCAATCATTCCATCGGTTAGCTGGAAGTTTAAAATTACTCACTTAGACAAAAAAAGTAAGTCGAAGCGCAAGCGTTAAGACCTTGACCGAAACGTCACTTAAATAGAATTATTATGACAAACAGAAATAGATTATTTGCGACAGTAGTATTACTTGCAGGGACATTTTCAGCTTGTGAAAAGGAGATTGAGTATGAAGGAGAAGCAGGGGAAAGCCTACTTGTAATCAATCAGTTAATTGACAAGGATTCCACTTTCTCAATAGAAATAGAGCGAAGCGTTTTCTTCTTAGAAAATAATACCACGGACACCCATATCAGTGATGCGACAGTAACCTTAACGGACTTAAGTAATGGGTCTTTTGAAACGCTGTCTTCAGGGATAAATGGAATCTACGATTTTTCCATGATTGCAACTGAAGGACACCAATACGAGGTTACTGCTAGTAAGTCTGATTACCCCACGGCTTCAGCGAAGACTGTTATTCCACCCACAGTTTCTCTCATAAGTGTTGATACTTCGACATATATCAATCCTGAGTATCAGGAGAACTACATGAGGGCAACCTTGAAATGGAACGATCTTTCAGGCAAAAACTACTACATTTTAACAGTATCAACAGAACAGCTTGGAGGATTTGGTGAAGAGAGAATTTCAATGACGTCAACTGATTTGTCCATCATTAATGGTGATGACATTGATGGTATTTCTTCGGGCTCGATGTTCGCTCTAGATGACGATTTCTTCGACGGGTCACAAAAAGAACTCAGAATAGAATTTCCAGCTCCCTCAACAACTTTCAACGAAGGAGTTCACTTCCGATTGTATCATTGTACCGAAGATACCTATCGTTATTTGGTTTCTGCAGAAAGGGATGTTCTTTCCGGTGAAGGAGGAGCTTTTTCTGAGCCAGTTAAAGTCCACACTAATATTCTTGAAGGGTACGGAATCTTCTCGGGATATTCGAGCGAGAACCATTTTGTAACATTCTAAAAGCTTGTAGTCACATCCTCATCCACGCAAATGATAAAGTCGGCTTTACCAAGGTGTTCTTTTTCCAATTTGCCAACATTGGCTTGTGTTACTGTGGAAATTGTAAGTGCTGTAAATGAGTCTGCATATTGATTCAAGTACCAAAGAATTCCTTCATAGTAGTTGGAATGAAAAGCACCATTGTAATGAATGAATATCGTGCTATCTGACAGATACGGAGCAATAGAATGTCCCATTGTTGCATCTTTTATCGCTTGTGCTTTTACCAGTTTCGGAGTCCCGTGCTCGCCCATCATTTTAATGATATTCTGATAAGTGGACAATAGGCTGTCGTATGGAAAAGGAATCGGCGCGATCCACGAAAGCTCCTCATCGGATAAAGTATCCAAGGCCTCAACACCTTTTTTGTAAACTAGGTTGGCAAATCTTCGTGGGATGTTTGTTGCAACGAAAATCAATCCATTTTCTTTGGCGTAGTCAACCAATGGTGCATAATCTGTGGGGTAATTTATCCAAAGCCGCGCCACAGAGTCCAGTTCTTCCGCGTCGATGGTGCCATTCAAATAATCGTTCAATTCATCCTGATTATCTCGTTCGAACATCTCTGCGCCCAATACGAGTTGGTTGTCCTCTCCAAGCTTTTGAGTTAATTCGAGCTGAAGCCAATGGGCAATGGTATTGTTGTGTTCTTCCCCGAATAGGATGACGTCGCTCTTCTCTGCATTTTTCACAAGCTTTTTGTAGGACACTTTCTTGCCCTTGCTGTTGTAGAGAGCATAGGCAGGCTTCTTTTGGGAATATCCAATATTCAGTGAGAAAGTAATTAGAAAGAGTAGTGCAATGCGCAGCATAATAGGTTTTTTGGTTTACAGGGTCAAAATTACGAATCAAAAAAAATTGAAATGGGCTGTTGGGCATTTTACCAATTCCGAAAGAACTTTTTTCGTTAAAATATGAAATATTAGCTTGAAGAATCATTATTCAATTCGGTACTTCTGGGCAAGTTTATTTCAAAAGTTGTACTTTCGTATTGTGAAACGTATGTTGCGGACATATTTATCAGTGGTTTTATTGCTCTGTTTGGCAGTATCATTCGCGCCTTTAAGCTTGATTCATTCTCACGATGATCATAATCATGCTGAAGTTGCGCACCACGCGATTTCATCAACTAGTATTGATGATCATGATGAAGTTGTCGCAAATGATATACATCACGAATCGTCTGAAGAAGAGTGTAAAATTTGTGAGATACAACAATCACTCAATAATCAAGCGTATACAATTAACAAACAAGCGAGTGTTTTAAACGATGCCCCACAAGTAGTTGATTGTTTGGGCTTAGAGTCGTCGGTAGATACCTACCTCATTGAAAGTACTTCGGGCAGGGCTCCCCCACGCGCCTAAATCTTTGAATCGTTTATTTAGTAAAATTACGCGTTGTTTTGTTCTTAGAACACTAACAGACAGTCGTAAACCTTCTTTTCTGCGTGTATAGTGAACGAAATCTCGTTTACTATTAGAAAGATAAATTTACTTGGAATGGTTCACCCTTGTCGGTTCTAGTCCGACCCCCTCAATACATTTTACATTTCAAAAGAGCATTTTATGCAAAAGCCAGTGCAATTTATTATTACACTTATCTTATCCATATTGGTTTTTCCAACCATAGCACAGGACACGTGTTCGTATGTGCTAACGGGATACGTGATTGATGATCATGACCGTTCTCCATTGTCGGGATCCAAGATATACCTCAAAAATTCAGATAGGGAAACCTTTGCTGATTCTTCGGGGCGTTACGTGTTTTCAGGATTGTGTAATGGGACATACGAGTTTTATTGCAAGCACTTTGGATGCGACGCTGTAAAAGAAATCGTTACGATCAATGGAAATACAGAGCAAAACTTCTTTCCTGAGCACCATGTTGAGTTTGAATCGGTGGATGTAATAGCAAAGAAATTGGAAGATGAGATTTCCCTTGGGACGAGACAATTATCTGACAAAGACAGGAATGAGGTAAAAGGACTTTCTCTTGGGGATGGCTTGACCAAACTAAATGGTGTAACAAAGCTCTCAACAGGTAACAACATCTCGAAACCGGTAATACATGGGCTTCATAGTAATCGAATTCTGATTTTAAACAATGGTGTTCGACAGGAAGGACAGCAATGGGGGAATGAACATGCTCCAGAAATTGATCCTTTTATTGCTGATGAACTCGCCGTTGTGAAAGGAGCCAATGGTGTTCGCTATGGCCCTGATGCAATTGGAGGTGTCATACTCGTAAATCCAAAAGAGTTGAAAAAAACGCCAGGTATAGATGGAGAAGTAAACTTGGTTGGGTTGAGCAATGGAAGACAGGGGAATGTGTCCGCAACATTGAACGGAAATTTTAGCAAATTGACACCCTTAAAATGGCGCATTCAAGGAACCTTAAAACGAGGGGGCAATGTGCATTCTCCTGACTATTTCCTTAAGAATACTGGATCAAAGGAATATAACTTTTCTTATGCTCTTGGCTACTTAAAGCCTAAGTATGGCGTTGACTTTTTCTATAGCCAGTTTAATACGGATATTGGAATTTTTTCGGCGTCCCATTTTGGAAACCTGACGGACTTGCAACAAGCGTTCGAGTCAGAAGTACCGCTCGAATTAGATGATTTCACATATGACATTGATCGACCTAGGCAGCATATTGAACATGAACTCTTCAGAACCAAAGCGTATTTAGTGACAGGAAAAAAGGGGAAATTGTCCTTGACCTATGCTCGTCAATACAACAAACGTTTGGAATACGATAAGCATGCACCGCTGAATGATTCTCTCGCTAATTTGAACTTGCCAGCACTTCAATTTGAATTAACTACGCACACGGGAGAAATGATCTGGGAGCACATAAGAATGAATTCGTTCAAAGGAAGTGTTGGAATAACAGGGATCTATCAAGGGAACACATATGAGGGGCGCTTCTTTATTCCCAACTTCCGAAAAATAGGAGCAGGAGCATTCTGGATTGAAAACTGGAGATCCAAAACAAAGAGATGGGAAGTCGAAAGTGGTATTCGGTTCGACAACATCTATCAGCGTATTTTTATGTGGGAAGGAGAAACGATCATTTCCCCAGCGAAGAATTATATGAATGTGAGTGGTACACTTGGTGCCATTTACAAGATGAACGAACGGCTCGTTTTGCGTTCAAATGTTGGAACGGCTTGGAGACCACCTAACGTGAATGAACTCTACAGTAATGGGCTTCATCATGGAGCAGCATCTATTGAGGTTGGAGATTCTTCCCTAGTAACAGAAAAAGCGCTAAATCTTAGTGCCTCTGCTGAATACAGCGGAAAAAAACTGACGGTTGTGTTGGATGCTTATTACAAAATCATTAATGATTTTATCTATCTGAAACCTACATTGACGCCTACTCTTACCATTAAGGGCGCATTTCCGACCTTTGTTCACGATCAAGTGAATGCGCATTTGAGAGGCTTTGATCTAACGGTCAACTACTCAATCACTCCGGAACTGAAGATCATTTCAAAAGCATCAATTTTACGTGCTTATAATCAAACAATGAGGGAGCACCTTGTTATGATGCCTGCAGATCGGTTCGAAAATTCATTGGAGTACAACTTCAAAGATTCGAAGAGCTTTACAAATACGTACGTTTCAATTTCGGCACTTTCAGTTTTGAAACAAACACGGGTTCCAGAAAATAGTGATTACGCAGCTCCACCCGAAGGATACACATTATTGAATCTCTCAGCTGGAATGGATATTCTAATGAAAAGAAATGCAATTTCGATTGGAGTAAGCATCAACAACCTTTTGAATACACGGTACCGTGATTATATGAACCGTTTCCGCTATTTCGCAGATGAAATGGGAAGAAATATTTCGGTAAGGGCAACAGTTCCCTTTACTCTTTTTACACCAAAATCAATACACAATTAGCAATCAATCTTTTAAACGAACAATAATCTTTTAAAACAAATCAGATGAAAACAAACATGAAAACACTAGCCATAGTAGGATTGGCATGTATCGCAGCTCTAGGGAGCTGTAAAAAAGACGAAGATCTTGTAACTGTTCCACCACCAATAGAAAATGAGGGAGAAGTTATCACAACAATGACTCTTTTGTTCACCGACGCTGCAGGAGTGCAACCTGACGTGACGGCAACTTTCCGCGATCCAGACGGGGATGGTGGATTAAACTATGATATTTTCGATACGATTAGGCTAATGAATAATACTGTGTACAACACAAGTATTATTCTGTTGAACGAAACCGAAAGTCCAGCTGACACGATCTCAAATGAGGTATTGGAGGAAGACGACGAACACCTGTTCTGCTTGACACCTTCTTTAGCCAACTTATCAATTGTACGAACTGACACAGATGGAACGTATGAAGTTGGTTTACAAAGTCAATGGACCGTTGGGAACGTTGAAAATGGGACGACACAAATTGTACTCAAACATCAACCAGGAATTAAAGATGGAACATGTTCTCCAGGAGAGACTGACATTGATGTTACGTTCGTTACAGAAATTCAATAATAAAAACAGTAAACTACAATAAGATGAAAAAGTATTCTAAACTAATTATAGCCGTTTTTTCGATGGCAGTATTATTTACCTCTTGTAACAAAACGAAATCTACCTCTAAAAGATTCATGAAAGCAGGGGAATGGACCGTAACTGAATTATCTGTAGACGGTGTGAGCCAAGAAGAGCTCCCACATTGGGTGGTTAGTGATTGCGATATTTACAACGAATCATGCACTGGATCATGGAGAAACGATGAAGGTGGAGCGACAGATTTTGTTTGGCAAGTTTCCAACAAAGAAGAATCATTTACTATATCTCGTCAAGGGCCGGATGAAGGTTTGGAGCACGCGGATGAAGAAATGGCGACACAGTGTTTCGAATTCAGTGGAACTTACGAGGTTGTTGAAAGCAAGAAAACAAAGATGAAATTTACCAGCAATACAACTGAAGGTTTTTCAGGACAGTCTGCTATCATTACGATAGAGAAGGAATAGGGTGAATGATCTGAAATGGGGTTGCTTCAATTATTGGGGCAACCCTTTTTTATGGTTTTTTGACACAAGAGTAGGATAAGGGCTTCACTTCTTGATTTGAACCGGACTCTACCAAACACCTACCTTCAAAAAAAGCCCAGCATTTCTGCTGAGCTTGTGCCTGTGTGATCATTGCGGTAGGTTGTGAACATCCTAAAGTTTCAGTTTTTGGGTCAGATATGATAGGTACTTACTTGGCGTTGTTTTGTGGGAAGAAAACATCTCTCACTTCCCATTTATAAAGTAAATCTACTATTATTTGTAATTGTATTTGACGCGAATTATCTTGTTGTAACGAACTGCTGGAAAACTGGTTTATCTCACTTATCAGTTGGTAAATGGATTATCGAAATCGCTCTAGAAAATCTGCTTTTCGGTGCCTGCTTACTTTCAATATTCCACCGTCGATCATTTCAACATTTCCACCACCTTCTTTAAGATATGCAGTAATATGCCTCAAACTTACAATTGTACTCTGGTGTATTCGGTAGAAACCGTGGTTGTTGAGCAGTTCTTCTACTCTCCTAGGCTTTTACTAGTGGTTACTTTCTTCTCTTCAGTGAGGATGAAATGTGTGTAATTTCGATCTCCTTCCAATCGAATGATATCACCAATTGGGACCACTTGGAAACCATCTACATTCGGGATGATCAGTTTTTGAATATCACCCTCACTTCCGTAGTTCTCAATGAGCACCTTTAGCCTTTTTCCATTTTCTTTTTTGAATCCTGAGAGGTGGTTTTCAAGTTTGCCAATCACCTCGCCTAGATCCTTTGATTTGATGGGCTTCATCAGGTAACCAAAAGCGCTAAATTTAAAAGCGTCAACAGCATATTGGTTGTATGCAGTAATGAAGATCACTTCGAAATTGATTTTGTCGAAATGATTAAGAAGATCAAAACCAGTCCCCTTTTTCATTTGAACATCCAAAAAAACAAGGTCAGGATTGTGTTTTTCAATAAGAGCTATACCCGGTTCAACATCTTCTGCTTCGCCCAATATTTCAACGTGCTTTCCGAATTTCTTTTCTAATAAATTTCGCAATAGGAATCTTGCATCCTTCTCATCATCAATTATTACAGCCTTAATCATTTCGTTTTTCTTATGCGTAATTTAACTTCTGTCCCTCCAGTTTCCAACTCAGAAACAACAACATTGCCTTCCCCTCCTAATCGATCTGCGGTGATACTCATCCCTTTCGACTTTCTAGTAGTCGAGATTTTTTGATTCATACTCTTATTAATGCCAATTCCGTCATCAGTAATAACACATTCGATGTCATTATCAACTCTTTTTATATCAACAGTAATGGTACCTTGCTTCTTTCCGGGAAGGATTCCGTGCCATATCGCATTTTCCACGTAAGGTTGGAGAATTAGAGGGGGAACCATCGTGTTAAGTTGATCAATGTTGGAATCGATGTTGAACTGATATGCGAAAGAACCATCGGTTCGCATTTTCTCCAAGTCGAGATAGAGCATTGTTGAGCGCAATTCTTCCTTCAAGTTTACTTTGTCCATGCTGCTGTTTTCAAGAATCTGTCTTAATAACGATGAGAAATCTGCCATGTAGTCATTTGCCAGATCTTCCTTCCCTTCGATGTACAAGCGTTGAATACTGTTCAGACTATTGAAGATGAAATGTGGATTCATTTGTGAGCGAAGAGCCTTTTGTTCCAACTGACCAATACGCAACTTTTCTTTTGCTTTCTTACGGCTAATGTATAAGATTAGGAATGTGATTGCAGCACTCGCAAGGATTCCTATCAGCATTAGAAAGTATTTCCGCTTGTCAGCAACAGCTAAAGCTTCTGTTTCAGCTTTTGCCAATTCCGCAATTTGCAAGTCCTTTTTTCCTGACTCGTACTTTTCTTGTAACTCGTTTATATTGAGTTTTACACGTTCTCCGACTAAGCTGTCATTCAAATCATGGTATTTCGTATACCAGTTCAATGCTTCTTCATAGTTTCCGAGTATCTCATTCGATTTGGAAAGACCTTGATAAGCAATTGAGACTGTTGGCAGGGTTTTTATTTCTTGCGCAACGGCCAAACAACTATCATAATAGGCACGGGAGAGTACTCCATTCTCCAGAGAGGACTCGAGATTACCTAAATTCGAATACGCTTCGGCCACTCTCATTTTGGCGTTGAGCTTTTTGTAGAGTGATAGCGATTTAAGGTAACAGCTTCTTGAGCTATCTGGTTGATTCAAGTAGTAATATTGAGCCCCCATATTGTTCAATAGTGAAGCGCTTTCCGCAAAGTTTTTAAGTCGTTGTGCAAGTTGAAGAGCGTCTTGTTGAATTGCCAATGCTTCTGAATGTTTGTTCTGAGCAGAAAGCACCGCACTGATTCCATTGTAACTGACGAGCATGCCGCTTGAATCCGACATTGATTTATTTATTTCTAAGGATTGATTTAGGTAATCAAGAGCTTCGTCGAACTTCTGAAGGGTGTAATAAACAAGAGAAATATTGTGTTTAGCAGCAGCAACTTCTCGAGGGAGGTTTGCTTTTTCACTGATTTGCTCTGTTTCCATATAAAGTTCCAAGGCTTGATCGTAGCGGCCTTGACTAATATGAATATTTGCTTCCCCATTGATGCATGAGTTTATACCAACAAGGTTGTCCATTTCCTCGAAGAGAGGCCTTGCTTTTTTCAGCATTTTCAAGCTTCGATCATAATTTCCAATTGAAGTGTAGTAGATAGAATACCGTTTGTAGCAGAGGGCAATTCCTTTTTTGAATTCAATTTTTTTAGCTAATCTGAAAGCTTCGTCTAGGTGTTTTTTTGCCGTTTTAATATCACTTCTAAAGAGTAGCCTGAACATTTGATTCCGATCATTCACCTCGGTAGTGTCACCTTTTCCTTGGGAAATTCTCTGTTCCAATTCCTCAACGGCAGTTGCTTGACCAAATGATTGGACGCCGATTAAAAATGAAATCAAAAAGAGGACAAATCGTAGAGATTCCGTTGACCTGTGACCAAATGAATAATTTCTGTTAGGTATTGACATGCTTAGAGTAAAAATATTAGCTAAGTTAATTAAACCTTTACTCCAAAAAACGTTGGTTTTACAATTGGGGCGTTAGATGCTCGATTTGGTATAGCTGAATTATCAATTGGTCGATTATTGGCTTGTCGCAATCAGGATAATTACTTCCTGCCCAAGCGTTTGAAGTATGTGAAATGTGATTTCAACGCTCCGAACATGGTTTTGTCACGAAAGGAAATTTCATGCTTTTGTGCCACTTCTCGAATGATTTTAGTCAGATCGTAATAATAAATGTGACAGATATTAGGATACAAGTGATGGGCGATATGGGTATTCAATCCGCCAGCAAGCCAAGTAATCAGTCTGCTATTGGCAGCAAAGTTCGTAGTCGTTTCTACTTGATGTATAGCCCAGCTGTTGTGTATTTCCATACTGTCGTCGGGCTTTGGAAATGGACTGTCATCCAAAACATGTGCAGGGAACAAAATTATTGCTAAAAACACGCCCATAATTAAATGCATAATGAGAAACCCTACCAGAATTTTCCACCAGACTAGATTGATTACAATCATTGGGATGATCAGTGTATAGGTGATATATAATAACTTAGAGATAAACAGAATGGCATACTCCTTTCGAGGGTGTCCGTTGTGCACGCTGTTGCCATATTTTTTCACGGCAAACATTTGAAAATCTTTAACAAAAATCATAAAGAGACTTGCCGTAGGATAAATGAAAGGAAGGTAAATGTGTTGGTAGCGATGGAACCATTTACGTTGACTTGATTCAACTACACGCGCAATTTTAGCCTGCGCGATATCCATGTCCAAGCCTTCTATGTTCGTAAATGCGTGGTGAGAGCGGTTGTGTTTGATGTCCCAGATATACTGGTTTACCCCAATCAAATTGAACGAGTATGAAAATAGTTTATTCCACTTTTGTTTTTTAAACAAAGCATCGTGGGAAGCGTCATGAGCAACATTGAATGCAATTAAGACATTGGATAAGCCAAATAAGATTGTGGTAAAAAGCATTTGAGTCTGGCTGAGAACATTGCTGACTAATAATCCATAGGAGACAAAGAAAATCAGGAATATCAAGATAATTTTAGAGCGCATATGCGCATTTGCCTTTCTGTTGTTAGAGCGAGATGCGAAATAGGCATTCACTTTTTGCTTGACTTCAAGGTAGAATGGTGTGCTGAGTGATTGGGTAAATTTAACTTTTTGCATAGTGTTGTGGTTATTGTGTGAAATCGCTTACAACGAATTGCATGTTGTTAGATAGAATTGCACTCTCATTTGATGATTGGAAGAACACTTCTTGATCCACAAGGGTTTCGGAAACAAATATTGCCTTTTGTTCTTGCTATCGATAATTGAATACCACAACCTGTAGAATGAAACTTGCGAATTCCGCAACAGATTTCTGTGAGCATTCAAACCTAGGTTTGAATCCACCGCAACCTAAAGTTTACGCATGAAAAAAGGCCCTCCAGCAATCAGTGGGCTTTTATCCAATTCATCTGATAGCCTACCGATATATCCACTTTTATAAATAATCTCTCTGTCATCAAAAGAAAATTTCATAACATCCCTGAATTGGATGATTCCGCTTTCAACTTCCATCGTTAAAGCGGGATAATATGCATATGAACCTGGGCGATCACTCGGTGATGAACTAAACAAATTGAATACATTATTCGTCCTTCTATAAGATTTACCGGACCGAACATGAACAATTAAGTCACCGCTCTTATGCTTGGAAAGTTTATAATTGGCCACTTCAGATCCATTGATTAGGTACTCTTTTACATCGATATCTCTAAAATAATATACCCCTGTTGAAACCGTACTAAACCAAATTCCACCCTCATGATCGTTCAATACTCTTGACACACTTTCCCCAATTAGGTACGACCGAACATACTTGCCTTGAAGGTCATATATAACAAGTCCAGCATCCCTGTATCCTATCCAAACGTGCTTTTCATCACAAAACCCTAAACCAATTGGAGTATTCCCTTCTTTCCTCAGTTTCCATTTTTCCTCTCTATTGATAATCAGCTTAACTGACCTGTAACCAGATATCAATGTGATATTTCCCCTTAAAGCAACCTTATGATATGAGAGATCTGACATTTCATACGTTACTACATTAGTATCGCCCTTCATTATATAAAGGGATTTGATTCTTCTGTTTACTGAGGTACGAGAAATACTTACCCTCTCCAACACGTGCAAAAGAAATCCCTGTTGATTTTCCGTCTTTCGAATAATCCTCAACAATACCATTAAGTACCGAAACGTATCCTGAACTTTGTATAAAGCTCACGAAAATCTTTCCTGATTCAGCTATGTATAAATCGTCTACCGTATAACCGTGACATGCTTGTGAAAAGGAATCGTTGTATTGAAACGAATGAAAAATGAGACTATCGGGAAAAAAATAAAATAAGCGATTATTTTGAGTGGTACACCAAATACTTCCATCCTCCTACGGGTAAAATCGAAAAACGGTGCTGGAAGTTAAGCCATCTTCAATCCCATATCTTGTGAATTCATAACCATCGTAAGAACAGATACCACGATCTGTTGCAAACCATAGAAGGCCATTTTTGTCTTGATACATGTGGTACACCTCATTACTCGAAAGACCAGATCGAACATCATAGTGTTCAGATGAAGTGTCTTGCCCAAATACAGAAAGTAAGCTAAAAGTGAAAAAAAGTGTTAGGCAATAATTTCTAAAAGACATATAAAATCATCATTCGAACCCAGATACAACAGGATTCATGTACTACAAGAGTACGCATTTCTTGTAATTCAAAATGTTATTGAACTATAAGTATTCTACTTCTGTTTCGATCACCCAAATTGAAAACCTTGGATAACAGGTCGGGTAACGCATGTGGTCACACGGCTTGCGAACGCTAAAAGCAAGTGAACAAAAAAAGCCCAGCGTCAGCCAGGCATTTTTCTTGTGCTTGTCTTGCACTTGCTTTTATGTTTTGTGAAACTAAAGGAATGAACGAGAGAAGACCGAATTACGCGATCCGACTGAGCCTGACGAAGGAGGTTAACCCCATGTTTCTTCCACTAATTGTATGATTTCATCTGTTTTTGCGTTATCTTTGATAGTATGAGTACGGCAGAGTTAAAATCCAATCTAATTAATCTGATCAGTCGAATAAATGACAATTCGAAGTTGCAGGCTATTTACACCTTGCTTTCGAGTGCTGATAAAGTTGATGGCACAGATTGGTGGGATGAACTTTCACATACTGAAAAGGCGTCAATTGAAAAAGGACTCGAAGATTACAAAAACGGAAATGTTTTTACCTCGGAACAGGTGAAAAGTGAAATGGCTAAAAAATACCCACAACTCCGTTTTAAATGAATATTATTTGGACTGGTCAAGCGCGCCACACCTACGATTCCACAATTGCATATTTGCTTGAAGAATGGACTGTCAAAGCAGCCCAAAACTTCATTGATTCCGTAGATGAAATGGAGGAGCAATTGAAGGATTTCCCAAACTCATTCCCAATTTCAGATAAGAAGCAGTATCTCAGAAAAGCGGTTCTAGGAAAGCACAATAGTTTAGTTTATCAAATTGACGGTGATGATATCGTATTCGTTACTTTTATCGGGAATAAACAAGATCACGAATACTAAGTCAGTTTAACATAACACATGTTATCTGACCAGCAATGCTCACTTTTGCACGGAGTAAACATTGCGGTTCATAATGAGTTTACTTATTTCCACATTTCTCACTATAACTATTAATTATTTCAATCAACTCTTCTTCTGGGATACTTTCCTTTGAAGTTAGCTTATCGCTATATTCTTTGTTCAGTTCGTTACACCGTGCAGCGTGACACGTTTTGTGATTGAAGTTCGTTCAGTAATTTGAACTACTCGTTTATTGATTGAATTTCCACGTAAGCGATAACCGTATTTGTTGACAAAAAACGCCTGGCGATTTTTGGACTTCAAAGTTCGATAGTTGTGTAAATAATCCTTCAAGTCTGAAACAACTTTATCAGACAAAGGAACTTCCCTACGTTTGGCATTCTTGCCATTCTGAACGATTAAGATTCCATCGCGCAAAAGAACGTCTTTAATATTCAAAGCTTCAATTTCAGAACAACGAAGCCCACAACCATAGGCAACGGAGAGAATTGCAGTTTCTTCTTTGTTTTCACAGTAACGATACAGTTCTTTGACTTCGTCAATGCTTAAAACACTTGGGTCAGTTTGTTCTGCACGAAGGTAAGCTGGAACGATGGGAAGTGCATCTTCATAACCCATTGTTAGAAGATAATCGAACAATAAATGAATAGCGAATAGATAGTGATTGATTGTACTTTGTGCAAGCGTTCCAGAACGCCTTTTGTTATTGCGCGTTGTGATATACTCGAAGTAAGCGATCATATCAGCTTGTGAAAAATTGGTTGAGTGTTTAGCGCGTTTGGAATGAAATTCTAAGAATTCTTTCACGGCGAACTTATACATCACATGCGAAGCATAATGACGCACCTCAATTGAGCGGGTGTATTCTTCGAGTAGTTGTTGAAAAAGGTCTCTCATAGTTTTTTGATCTATGATCCACCAAGCCCCATTTTGTGTAGTGACAAGGCATGGAGGTGGATCAAGGGTTTTTGATCCACTACTGATCTAATTGTTTTTTAAGCGTTGTTTTGATATCTGATTTCAGCTTTTTGAAGTCATCCCAATATTCAATTGAATACAAGTAACCACTGTGTTTTGCTCCAGATAGGACACAGAGATATTCGAGTGAAACAAGTTCACGCATAAATCGTTTGATTCCTGCTGATGAAATATTCAGAGCTTGTCGCACTTCACCTTGAGTAAATCTATACTCGCGATCACCTTGCTTTTCAACATAAGTTTTGAGTTGTTCAAAGAATGCACGAAGTGGACCATTGAGTTCATCAATCTTTAACCAAATGCTATCAAAAAACAGTTCAATTCCGAGCTTCACATCAGCCTTGGTTGTGATGACTCTCCCCTGCGTAGCGTAGCGAAGTCATGGTAGGTGAAGCCGAGCCGAAAGCGAGAGAGAGCCGAGGGGAGGAACGAAAAACTTATGAGTTTACGAAATAAGTGAAAGTGACCACTGAAGGAGACGCGCCCGCGGAGCAGCGCGAGCAGGCACGATGAACTACACAAAAAGTATGGCGGTATTTTTTAGAAAAATGATGACAGATTTTGCAGCCGAGGCGACCCAGCAGGCGAGCTAAATTAAGTGGCGGTGGACGCATAGAAACATGACAGGATGCTTGACCGAAGTTCACGAAGGAAAAGATACCTGACGAAGTTTTGCGGACAAAGTAGACACGACTGAACGAGAGAATGACTGTCGTTGAACAAAACAAGCAATGAAAACACGGTTGTCAAACCGTGTTAAGTGCGATTAAAAGCAAGTGACAAAAAATGCCCAGCTATGCCGGGCAGATTTTTTGTGCTTGTCTTTTATGTTTTTGTGAGAAAAAAGGAAAGAATGAGAGAAGACCGAATAACCAATCCCGACTGAGCTAGACGAAGGAGGTTAACCCCATGTTTCTTCCACTAACTGTATGATCTTCCCTCTTTTTCCGTTATCTTTGATATATGTTACACACATTTCATATTGATGGTTCTAATTCCAAAGCGAAAGCGTTAATGGAATATTTGAGAACTCTAGAATTTGTCAAAGAGGATAGTTCCGATTGGGCAGATGATCTTCCTGCGGAGGTAAAAAATGGAATTCTAGAGGCAATAGAGCAGGCTGACAACGGTAAGACGATTCCACACAGTCAGATTAAGGCCAAGCATCAGAAACGATTTCCGCATCTTAACATTTAGTGAATGGAGATTGTTTGGACGGAGAAAGCAGATGAAACTTTTGATGAAATAGCTGATTGGATCGAGGAAAGATTCACTCAGAAAGAAGTTGACACTTTTGTCCTCACGACCTATGAAGTATTAGACAACATTGAAGAATTTCCTAAATCCTACCCTATGAGCAAAACTCTTAAAAGAGTGAGGAAAGCTGTAATTCATCCGCACAGTTCCCTGTATTACAGAATTCGAAAAAGGGAGATCGAATTATTGTTTTTCTGGGATAATAGAAGAAATCCTGAGGATAAAGCCCAAGTAGTTTAACATAACAGTAGTTATCTGACCGACAATACTCACTTTTGTAATTTGCGAACCTTGAGTTGCTAGACTCAATGAGGGGTGTAATTTAAGTCTCCTCCTTTATGTTTCACTTACCGATTAATAATCTCAAAATTGGAACATTACATATTTTAGAATCGCCTACTCCACAACAGAGCTATCGCTAGAAGTGCTGTGTAAACTATAGCAAATCAAGCTTTGTTTCTGTACTAAAATGGGGAGTTAGAACTAATAATATTCCAAATATAAATATATGAATAATACCTCGTAAATGAAAGTAAAAACATCAGTATTTACGGGGGTTACGGGCGAAACTTTCTTTAGAGGGAGGGGTGTTCGACTAGGTAGGTACTCGTATATAATCGCTCTAAAAATTTTGATGTAGAATTATTAGGGGGGTACTGATGTAGATACCCCAAAAATTAAGACAGTAAGTTTAGATAACTAAATTTACAAAAATGACGAGAAGAAAATTTACATCCTCCTTCAAAACGAAGGTAGTTTTGGAAGCTCTTAAGGAGCGTTCTACACTTGCCGATTTGGCTCAAA
>CAJQOB010000108.1 GCA_905479845.1 uncultured Flavobacteriales bacterium | reverse complement strand
CGAAGCTCTTGGGTCAGACGACCAAGTAAAAGTAATTGTTCTGAAATCTGCTGGTGAACGAGCATTTTGCGCAGGAGCAAGTTTCGATGAGCTGATTTCGATTAAAGACCTTGAAACAGGGAAGGTTTTCTTCTCAGGCTTTGCGAATGTAATCAACGCATGTAGAAAATGTCCTAAATTGATTATCGGTAGAGTTCAAGGGAAAGCTGTTGGTGGTGGAGTAGGAGTTGCTTCAGCGGTAGATTATTGTTTTGCAACGAAATTCGCTGATGTGAAACTATCTGAGTTGGCAGTTGGAATTGGTCCATTTGTGGTTGGTCCTGCTGTTGAACGTAAGCTTGGAACTTCAGGTATGAGTCAATTAGCGATTAACGCGACTGAGTGGAGATCTGCTCGTTGGGCGAAAGACAATGGTTTATATGCAGAGATCTTCGATAACGTTGATGAAATGGATGAGAGCATTGTTAAACTCTCAAACAAGTTAGCAGGCTCGAACCCAGAAGCAATGAGGTTGCTCAAGCAAGTGTTTTGGCAAGGAACGGAACATTGGGATGATCTTTTGAAAGAACGCGCTGCAATGAGCGGTGAACTTGTTCTTTCGGATTTCACGGTAGATGCAATTAATGCATTTAAGAAGAAGTGAGATGATTCAATATCGTCTGTTGAAATAAATTTGAGGATGAGTGAGTGTACTATTTGATTGTTCAGTAGTAGGGATCGATAGGATCAATGACTGTAACTTGTGTTTTAGAGTTAGTGTGATTGATTAGAAGTCATGTGTTGGTTAAATTTGTTGATGGAGCTAATTGTACTGACTGTGATTAACTTGAACGGATTCCTGTGTTGTGTATCCAGAAAAACACAACTATTAGAACTATACTTTTTTTGATGTATGATGTCATGAACTCAGAAGTGATTAAAGCTAAAAGCAAAGAAAAAAGGTTTTCCCATTATTATTGGAGTATTCTTTTTGTTCTTATTCTAACCCTTTGGACTGGTTATTTAGCGCAAAGACCAATTTACAACTGGGACATGATCGCTTATTCAGGAGTAGTGCTGTCATATTCAAATGACTCACCGCAAGATGTTCACAGGCAAGTTTATGAAATGGTTGATAATGAGGTTCCCAGCGGGAATCGAGATTATTTACGCTCCGGAGAGTATCGATTGCGCTGTGAACGCGATTCTGATTATTATAGTAATGAGCTCGTGTTTTATCAAGTGAAACCACTTTATACAATGTTAGTTTATGGTTTAAATCAACTAGGTGTCCCTCTTTTAAAATCGACGTACCTCGTTTCTATTCTCAGCTATTGGTTAATCTGTATATTTTGTTTTTTCTGGTTGAAAAGAATGAATCTCATTGCTTTTCTTTTGTCTTTGTTGATAATGTTCAGCTTTCCGATGATCTCCTTAGCAACTTACTCAACACCAGATTGTCTCTCCACGCTTTGTTTATTACTTATTTATGAGGCTGTTTTAAATAGAAGGAATTTGATTCTTGTCTGGGGACTGTGCGCGTTAGCTGTCTTAGCAAGGATTGATAATCTTATTTTTGCTATGGTGTTTCTTGTTTTTAGTCAGTTTCGAAACATTCATTCCCCTTGGTTTTTTAGGCGAAGTCATTTTGTTTTTGTAGGATTGTTTTTAGTTCTAATTGGCTCGTTTTTCTTCTTGCCTGCGCTCCTTGGTGATCCAGCAGATGGCTTACATTTTTTTGATCTCTTAGCGCATTTTAAATCTTGGATTGATTATTCTGATTTATTAAGAGAGAGTTTCTTTGCTATTATTGACTCGGGGATGATGGTGTTTGTGGCGATAACAGTAATTACGTATAAATTCCTCCTCCCGTCGCATCAAAGTCTACTGAAAATTGTGTTGATTGGTATGATTTTAAGGTTTATTCTGTTTCCTGCTTTTCAAGAACGATTTTTTATTCATTTTGAGATTTTGACATATATTCTTCTTTTCAATCTGGTGGATACAAAAATCAATAAGAGTTCAAAAGACGAGCTTAACGCTCTCGTGTAAGTTTAGCAGAGACTGCTATATTGCACCTAAGTAACAAGATAGAGGGGGAGTGTTCTTGATTTGAGTAAATTCACCTTGAGATGAATATTAATTGTATGTTGAGTCCTTTTTTATTAATTGATCTGAGTCAATGATCTCGAAAGAGAAAAACGTAGAATCACTATTTTTGATTTGTTGTGTTCGATGAGATTTTCCATTGTTGATTTTTTTCGGGGATTTGTTTTTTTTGTCTTGGGAAATGACGAGTAGAATAAAAAATGGAGATTTTAAGTGAAGCGTAAGGCATTGTCTGAAATTCTCGATTTTTCGAGAATTTCACCCTTTTTAAACAGTAATCGACATCTGTTTATAATCTTTTTAAAAAAGGGTTTGTTAATAAGCCTAGAAATCATATCTTTGCAGCCCCGTTTTGGGGAAATTGTCTTATATTAATTAAACAGAAACTGTGGATACATTAAGTTACAAAACCGTTTCCGCTAATAAAGAAACTGCTGATAAGAAGTGGTTTATAGTGGATGCCGAGGGCCAAACAGTTGGTCGCTTAGCAAGCAAGGTGGCGAAGGTTATACGTGGAAAACACAAACCAAACTTCACACCTCATGCAGACTGCGGGGACAATGTTATCATTGTCAATGCAGAGAAAGTATCGTTCTCAGGCACAAAATTGGTAGACAAAACATACATTCGCTACACGGGCTACCCGGGTGGACAACGTATGACTACTGCCGAAGAGATGCTGAGAAAGCAACCTGAACGTCTTATCGAAAAGGCTATTAAAGGAATGCTTCCTAAAAACAAATTAGGGCGTCAATTATTTACTAATCTTAAAGTGTACACTGGAACAGAGCACAATCATGATGCTCAAAAACCAGAAGTACTTAACTTAGATACATTCAAATAATAGCATGGAAGTAATTAACACATTAGGAAGAAGAAAAACAGCAGTTGCGCGCGTCTACATGTCAGAAGGTAAAGGAAACGTTACTGTTAACAAAAGAGACTACAAGGAGTTCTTTCCTGTAGCCGTTCTTCAATCAAAAATCGTTCAACCTTTCGAGTTGACAGATACTGTTGGTAAATACGATATCAAAGTAAATGTTGCTGGAGGTGGTGTGAATGGACAAGTTGAGGCGATCCGTTTAGGTATTTCTCGTGCACTTGTTAAATTGAATGAAGAAAATAAACCTTTGTTGAAAGAAGAAGGATTAATGACACGTGATCCACGTATGGTCGAGCGTAAAAAGCCAGGTCAACCGAAAGCACGTAAGAAATTCCAATTCTCGAAACGTTAAACAAGTTTTCTACTCGATTTGGAGATTTCTCCAACGAGTGTAAAGCGGTTGTTTAGTATCCAAATTCTTGAGTATTGCTTAGGCCCCTCTTGAATTGACTACTAAAGGAACGTAAACAATTTTAAAAAGAAAAAAATGTCAAAAGTTAGCTTTGAACAACTATTAGAAGCAGGTGCTCATTTCGGACACTTGAAAAGAAAATGGAACCCGGCAATGGCGCCGTATATCTTTGAAGAGAAAAAAGGTATCCACATTATCGACCTTAATAAGACAATTGCACATCTTGACCAAGCTTGTGCGGCGTTAACGCAAATTGCACGTTCGGGGAAAAAGGTTCTTTTCGTTGCTACTAAGAAACAAGCAAAAGAAATACTTTCACAAAAAGTACAAGAAGTAAACATGCCTTACGTTACAGAACGTTGGACAGGTGGTATGTTGACAAACTTCCAAACTACGCGTAAGTCTATCCGTAAAATGACGTCTATCGACAAAATGAAGACGGATGGAACATGGGAAACATTGAACAAAAGAGAGCGTCTTTTCAAAACTCGTCAAAGAGAAAAATTGGAAAAAACGTTTGGTTCAATCGCTGACATGACGCGTCAACCAGCAGCAATCTTCATTGTTGATATCTTGAAAGAGCATATCGCATTGAAAGAAGCTCGTCGTCTGAATATTCCGGTATTCGCAATGGTAGATACGAACGTTAACCCTAAGTTGGTTGACTTCCCTATTCCAGCAAACGATGATGCTACTAAATCAATCTCAGTGATTCTTGGAGCAGCAACAGATGCTATTAAAGCTGGTTTAGCTGAAAGAAAAGCAAACAAAGACAGCGATGCGAAAGCAGCAGCTGACAAGAAATCTAAGAAAGCAGCAGCAGAAGCAGCTCCAGCGAAAGAGGAAGCTCCAGTAGCGGAAGCTCCTGCGGCAGAGGCAGCACCAGTTGAAGAAGCTCCAGTAGCAGAAGCAACTCCAGCTGTTGAAGAAGCAAAAGCTGAATCTGAAGATTCAACAGAAGAAAAATAATCAATTAAATAATTCGTCTAGACATCCCGATAACTATCGGGATCGTCTGGGCACAAAAACAAAATTCCATGGCAATTACAGCTGCAGATGTGAATAAGTTGCGTAAGCAAACAGGAGCAGGAATGATGGACTGCAAGAAAGCACTTGTTGAAACAGACGGTGATTTCGAAGCAGCAGTTGATGTACTGCGTAAGAAAGGTCAAAAAGTTGCTGCAAAGCGCGGTGACAATGAGGCTAGTGAAGGATTAATTTTTGCTCAAACTACTGAAGATGGTAAGACAGGGGTAATGGTTCGTTTGAACTGTGAAACTGACTTCGTAGCAAAAAATGATGATTTCCGCGGATTCGTTCAATCACTTGTTGATATCGCAATGAAAAATATGCCAGCTTCAATCGATGAATTGAAAGCGGCTGCGTACGATGATAAACTAACGGTAGCAGAGAAAATCAC
>CAJQOB010000107.1 GCA_905479845.1 uncultured Flavobacteriales bacterium | reverse complement strand
GGATATGAGTGCTAGGATTCACTCATATCCCTATTTTTGTGAACTGTGATAAATTCTCTTGATTCCATATCGAACGGAACAACTGTTCTTGTGAAAAACATCAAAGCATGTGATTTAAAAGTTAAGTTGCTAGAGATGGGGTTTTGCGAAGGAAAAGAACTCCGAGTGTTGTACCGAGCTCCACTTGGGGACCCAATGGCTATCGATATTGGTGGGTATGTTTTATCACTCAGAAAAGAAGAGGCTGCGCACGTCGAAGTAGAAACAATTGAAACTCGTTCAGAATGAAGATTGCCTTACTTGGAAATCCAAATACAGGAAAGACATCAGTCTTCAACATTCTAACAGGTCTTCGCCAAAATGTGGGGAACTTTCCTGGGGTTACAGTAGACCGAAAGATTGGGAAGTTGAAAATCGACGGTCAGGATTGCGAGTTGGTTGACTTTCCGGGTACGTACAGTATTTATCCTCGATCGAAGGATGAAGCAGTTGTGTACGATTGTTTATCAAAACCTGATCACGACGATTATCCTGATGTCGTGGCGGTAGTAATCGATCGAGCAAATCTTGAACGAAACCTGTTATTTTTTACGCAAGTTTACGATTTACAATTACCAACAGTCATGATACTCAACATGTCTGACTTGGCACAGCGCAAGGAAATTCAATATGACCTTGAGGGACTAAAGGCTCTTTTTCCAGAAGCAGTTATAGTTGAATCCAATGCACGAATTAAATCTGGGAAAGCGCAAATTGAGAAAGCATTACTCAACGCTCCTAAACGAAAAGGGCACCTGTTTTTAGAGAGCGCGGGCTTATCAAATATTGAAGATTTAGAAAATCAGGAGAAGGAAACGGAAACACGGTTTTCGAAGATTCAGGAACAGCTTTCAGACATCAGAGTTGTCACAAAAAAGGAAACGACTCGTTCGGAAAAGATTGATAGAATTCTAGTTCATCCGATTTTTGGATACATCATCTTCGCGGCGATCTTGATGATCATTTTCCAATTTATCTATGCTTTCTCATCCATTCCGATGGATTTGATTGATTCTGGATTTACAAGTTTGAGTACTTGGACAACAAGCGTGATGCCTGAGGGCATTTTTACTGATCTCGTTACACAAGGAATCATTCCGGGTATAGGTGGAGTTGTGATCTTCATTCCACAGATCGCCCTCTTGTTTCTCTTCATTGGAATTTTGGAAGAAACCGGGTACTTAGCTCGAGTCGTTTTCATCATGGATCAAATTATGCGACCGCTGGGCTTGAACGGCAAGAGCGTTGTTCCTTTGATGTCTAGCGTAGCCTGTGCAATTCCTGGAGTGATGGCTGCTCGAACGATCTCTGATTGGAAAGAGCGAATGATTACGATTATGGTCGCTCCACTGATGAGCTGTAGCGCGCGTATTCCAGTTTACACCTTGCTAATCGCCATTGTAATCCCGAAAGAGACTATTGGTGGCATTTTTGGCCTGCAGGGCTTGGTCCTTTTTGGACTTTATGCACTTGGAACGATTAGCGCATTACTCGTTGCCTTGTTATTGAAGGCAATCATCAAGACTAAGGAAAAAGGGTTTTTACTACTTGAGATGCCTTCGTACAAATCTCCACGTTGGGGTAATGTAGGAATGACGGTCCTTGAAAAAGTACGGATTTTCGTTTGGGATGCAGGAAAGGTGATTCTCGCAATTTCAATCGTATTGTGGGCATTGGCGACCTATGGACCTGGTGATCGAATGTCGAAAGCTGGTGAAGTGGCAAAAGTTGAGGCGGTTGAATTAAATTTGAACGAGGAGGATGCTGACCAACTAGTAGCATCTGCTAAGTTGGAAAATTCGTACATCGGAATCATGGGGAAAGCAATTGAACCAGCAATCAAACCTCTTGGCTACGATTGGAAAATTGGTATTTCACTCATTACCTCATTTGCTGCCCGTGAAGTCTTCGTGGGGTCGATGGCAACAATCTACGCTGTCCACGATGATGGTGAAGAGAATAGAACCTTAATTGAAAAAATGAAGGCTGCTAAGCATTCGAATGGAGCACCAGTTTATACGATGGCAGCTGGAGTTAGTTTGATGGTCTTCTACGCTTTCGCAATGCAATGTATGTCGACCTTGGCAATTGTTAAACGTGAAACCCGAAGCTGGAAATGGCCGCTCATTCAAGTTGGATACATGGGGATTCTGGCGTATCTTGGAGCGTGGATTACATTTATACTCCTCAGTTAATGCAAGAAGTACTCGTCATATTAATCGTTTCCGCAGCCGTTTTTTTTATCGGCAGGTTGATCTACAAGCAGTTTTTTGCGAAAGAGCTTAAGTGCGAGAGTTGCGCCTTTGCTGAAGCTGTTTCAGAAGAATAATCAAATCTCACCTTCGACCAATGGGAGGATCGAATAACCCCAGAGCGCAGCGATCAAGAAGCGCAGCGTGTCCAATTTATTTCCCCCTTGGAACGTGCTTTGTTGTAAACTTCTCAGCTACTTTATTCCAATTATCAATTTGAGAGCTTCGTTCTTTGTTAGATGCTTCGTTTCCAGAATTATAGGCGTTCACAGCTTCATTCACGTTGTTCACGGCTTCGTTGAAGGTGTCTACATCATCTTGAGTACGATTTTTTTCTTTTTTTGCCTCAAAAGCTTCTTTGATTTTAGCGAAGTTTTCATTTGCTTCGAAGAATTCTAAAATGACGTCGACACCATCTTCTGCTTCTTTCTGATAGAACTTCAACAGGTTGCGAGTTGCTTCAAGCATTGATTTATCCCCTTCATAAAGTGCGACTTCTTTCATTTTCAGCATCCCTTCTTCAACAGTAGAGATCAGTGCATTTCGATTTTGCTCAATCGCGCTGATGTCTTGTCTTTCAATGGCATCTAGCAAATACAATTCCTGCTTGTAAGACTTGAAGAAAATCAAATAGATTTCGTTGTAGTGATCGTAAACTTTATTGGCGATTTCCATTTTTTGATCAAGCTTCGAATCTTCATTTTCAATGATCGTAACTCCATTAGCTTCGGCGAACGCTTTGTGCTCACGGTTGATCATCTTCCCAGCTTCGGACATCTTATCACTTGCCATATCTCGAGCCATCATGTACGCTTCCATTGCATCGTATGATTGCTCAGCGATTGCCTCCATATCAACAATTTGAGCATAATCTTCCTTCAGTACGATTTCGATCAATTCAAAATAAAGAATAACAGAATCACGGTATCGAACATCTTCTTTGAAACCTTTTGCGCGTTTCGCTTTATTTTTTGCCGCTGTCGTAGTTTGGATCAATTCTGAACGACGCTTTTCAACCTTTCGAGCACTTTTTCCATGAGAAACGGATCGTGTATAATCCCACATGTCTTTTTGAATTTGAAGATATTCAGTTGAAAAGTAATCCATGTATTCTCCCGGGTTCGAAGAACTTTGCGCGTTTAAATTCAAAACGAAAAAGAGAGCGGTGAGTGCGATAATGTGTTTCATATGGTTGGTCTTATTGGTTATTTTGAAAGTTCTATTTGTTTTTCAATGATTTTGAATGCTTCGTTTAATTCTACGTCAAGAGTCAGTCGCCCCATAAATGCTTCGTTATAACTACTTAAAAAAGGTGACATTTTTAGAACTGTTTCATCAAATTGAGTGGAAACAGGAACATAGGCGTATTCAGCTTCTCTTTTTAAGGCTTGGTATCGATCAAATAAAGACGTCTCAAATATACGTAGTTCCAAGGCTTTCTGAATATTTATCTCAGCATAAATTTCTTCGCGAACGACACGGATGGAATTAGCGACGGCGCGAATTTTTTCTAGTACTGACGATTTCGAATCAGATTGAGTGATTTGTAAATTTCCAATAGGGAAATCGGCTTTTGGTTTGTAATAAATCTTCTTCTCAATATTATCAAGTAAAATTGCATTCGGTAGATCGCGTTCATATTCTGCGGGATATGGGCTTAAATCAG
>CAJQOB010000106.1 GCA_905479845.1 uncultured Flavobacteriales bacterium | reverse complement strand
TCAAATCGGCAATCGTTGAAATAGTATTATCTTTAGCGCGCTTTAAATAAGTTATCCCTAGCATGAGAAAAATTCAAATGGTCGACTTGATCGCCCAGTATCAGAAAATAAAACCTGAGGTAGACAGTGCAATCCTTAATATCATGGAAACTGCGCAGTTCATAAATGGACCTGAGGTAAAAGGATTTCAAAAGGAATTAGAGGAATACCTCGACGTGAAACACGTTGTTCCCTGTGCAAATGGGACGGATGCTTTACAGATCGCATTGATGGCAATTGGCGCAAAACCAGGTGATGAGGTTATTACACCATCATTCACATATATTGCCACAACTGAGGTAATGGCGCTTTTAGGATTGAAACCGATATTTGTTGAAGTCGAAAAGGATTCATTTTGTATCGATCCTGAGACAATCGAAGCTGCGATTACTGATAAAACAGTAGCCATTGTTCCTGTGCACCTTTATGGTCAAGCGGCAAACATGGATCAGATTATGGATATCGCTAATCGTCATAGTCTTAAAGTAATCGAAGACAATGCTCAAGCAATTGGAAGTGATTATCGAATGGCGGATGGTTCAACAAAAAAGACCGGAGGTCTTGGGCATATTGGATGTACATCATTCTTCCCGTCAAAGAACCTTGGTTGTTATGGAGACGGTGGTGCTATTTGCACAGACGATGATGATCTAGCAGCAAAAATGAGAATGATTGCCAATCATGGACAAAGCAAACGTTACTACCATGATATGGTTGGATGTAATTCACGATTGGATAGCATTCAAGCAGCGGTTTTGAGAATTAAATTGAGAAGATTGGATAATGAGTACATATCGGCTCGTCGATCGGTTGCAGAGCACTACAATAATTTCTTTGCTCAATTCCCACAAGTAAAAACACCGGTGATGGATATTTATTCTCACCACGTTTTCCATCAGTATACGATGACTTTGGACGGAGTTGACCGTGACGGCTTAAATGCATTTTTGGCCGAACGCGACATTCCTTCAATGATTTATTACCCAGTTCCAGCGCACCGTCAAAAAATGTTTGATGCATTTAATAGCGCTGATACGGACCTGCCTGTTACCGATTGGTTGACAGAACGTGTGATTTCACTCCCAATTCATACGGAAATGGACAAAGAACAACTCGATTATATCTGTCAAGGAGTGGCGGATTTTCTTACGAAATAATTAGATGAAAAAGATTACAGTCGTTGGTACTGGATATGTCGGTTTGGTTACGGGAACATGCTTCGCGGATACCGGGAATCAAGTCGTTTGCGTAGATATCAATGAAGAAAAAGTCAACAAAATGCGGAACGGTGAAGTTCCGATTTACGAACCGCACCTAGATAGCGTCTTCCAAAGAAATATTGCCGCGGGTAGAATTTCGTTTACAACGGATTTGAAAGAGGCCGTTGATTCAGCGGAGATTATTTTCTTGGCATTGCCAACACCTCCGGGTGAGGATGGTTCGGCTGACTTGAGCTACATTTTAGCTGTTGCCGAGCAATTGGGAGAAATGATTACCAATTTTAAAGTAATCGTTGATAAATCGACTGTCCCAGTTGGAACTGCACGTAAAGTGGAAGCGAAGATCAAGGAGAAAGCGAAAGTTGAATTCGCTGTAGTATCAAATCCTGAGTTCCTTCGAGAAGGTTTTGCGATAGATGATTTTATGAATCCTGACAGAGTTGTGATTGGAACTTCTGACCCTCGAGCAGTGAAATCTATGCAAGAATTGTACAAACCATTCGTGAGCAACGATAAACCGCTTATTGTGATGGATGAAGAGTCTGCTGAGTTGACAAAATATGCAGCGAACTCTTTTCTAGCTACTAAGATCACCTTCATGAATGAAATTGCGAATTTCTGTGAGTTGGTCGGAGCGGATGTTGATAAGGTGCGATTAGGGGTTGGAACGGATGCTCGAATCGGCCCACGTTTCCTCTACCCAGGAATTGGTTTTGGAGGAAGCTGTTTCCCAAAAGATGTTCAAGCTTTGGTGAAGAGTGGAAACGAACTAGGATATCAATTTGAAATCATTAACAGCGTACTGGCTGTAAATCATAAGCAGAAACTTCGATTGGTTGAGAAGATTGTTGACTATTTTGGAGCTGTAAAAGGAAAGAAACTTGCCCTTTGGGGATTGGCATTTAAACCTGATACGGATGATATTCGTGAGGCTTCGGCACTTTACATGATTGAAGCGTTAACCGAGCTTGGAGCTGAAATTGTTGCATTCGACCCTGAAGCAAGCGACAATGTAAGAGGTGTTGTTGGAGATAAGATTAGCTATGCTAGCAATCAATATGATGCCTTGGACGGTTGTGATGCTTTAATGATCGCTACCGAATGGGGATTGTTTAGAAATCCTGATTTTGACCAATTGAAAGAACGTCTGAACCAACCCATCGTCTTTGACGGTCGTAACCTATTCGAATTGAGTAGAATGGAGGAGAATGGGTTTTATTACAGTTCAATTGGACGTCGCACAGTAATTCCGAAATTCAGCTAGATGGGAAATCGAAAACGTATACTAATCACAGGAGCAGCAGGATTTTTAGGCTCGCATCTGTGTGATTTCTTTATTGATAAAGACTACGATGTTATTGCAATGGATAACCTTATTACAGGTAGTCTGAAAAACATCGAACACCTATTCCCACTTGAGAATTTTGAGTTTCATCACCATGATGTTTCCAATTTTATTCATGTCTCAGGGGACTTAGATTATATTTTGCATTTTGCATCGCCTGCAAGTCCAATTGACTATTTGAAAATTCCGATTCAAACCTTGAAGGTTGGATCACTAGGAATTCATAATTGTTTGGGACTCGCGAAGCAAAAGAACGCACGTGTAATGATTGCCTCAACTTCTGAAGTGTATGGAGATCCTGAGGTACACCCTCAAGTTGAGGAGTACTGGGGGCATGTGAATCCTGTTGGACCTAGGGGAGTTTACGATGAGGCGAAACGCTTTCAAGAAGCGATGACAATGGCTTATCATACCTTCCACGGATTGGAAACGCGAATTGTTCGTATTTTCAATACGTACGGACCAAGAATGCGACTGAATGATGGTCGTGTATTGCCGGCTTTCATTGGGCAAGCCTTAAGAGGAGAGGACTTAACTATTTTTGGAGATGGATCTCAAACAAGATCATTCTGTTATGTTAGTGATTTAATAGAAGGAATCTACCGTTTGCTTTTGAGCGATTATCACATGCCAATGAATGTAGGTAATCCATCAGAAATTTCGATTAAAGATTTTGCTGATGAGATTATCGAGTTGACTGGGACAGATCAAAAAGTGATTTACAAAGATTTACCTGTGAACGATCCAAAACAGCGTCAACCGGATATCTCAAAGGCAAGAGAAATTCTTGAATGGGAACCAAAAATTGATCGAGCTGAAGGTTTGAAACGTACTTATGAGTATTTTAAGTCTTTATCCAATGAAGACCTCATGCGAACGGAACATAATAATTTTGAAAAATACATCAAGCACTAATGTCATATTTTGCACACGAAACAGCGGTTATAGACGAAGGATGTGAAATCGGAGAAGGAACGAAGATTTGGCACTTTTCACACGTAATGCCGAATTGTACGATTGGAGAATCGTGTAACATCGGTCAGAACGTTGTCGTATCACCTGGAGTTATTTTGGGACGAAATGTGAAGATTCAAAATAACGTTTCCATTTATACCGGTGTGATTTGCGAAGATGACGTATTTTTGGGGCCATCAATGGTGTTTACCAATGTGACAAACCCTAGAAGTGCAGTGAATCGTAAGGCGGAATACGCTAAGACAGTTGTGAGGAAAGGGGCAAGCATAGGAGCAAATGCTACAATTGTTTGCGGACACGATATTGGAAAATTCGCGTTCATTGGTGCGGGTGCAGTTGTGACAAAACACGTTCCTGATTATGCGTTGGTGGTAGGTAATCCTGCACGACAAATTGGATGGATGAGTGAACACGGAGAACGATTGAACTTTGATGCTTCTGGAAGTGCAACATGCATTGGAAGCGGTGAGAAATACCTTCTTGAAGAAGGGAAGGTTAAAAAAGTAATAGAATGAGTGAGCAAAAAATACGCTTCGTAATAATTGGAGCAGGGCACATCGGAAAGCGCCATGCCGAAATGGTTCGTCGAGAAGATGAAGCTGAATTGGTTGCATTGGTGGATATTCGAACGAAAGAAGAATGTTCTGCAGAGCACTTTGACGTACCGTTTTTCTCTTCGATTGAAGAATTGATGAACTCAGACTTGGAGTTTGACGTTGTAAACGTATGTACACCAAACGGATTGCATGCCTCGCAAAGTCTGGTAGCACTCTCTGAAGGAAAACATGTGGTTTGTGAAAAACCAATGGGACTTTCTAAAGACGAATGTGAAAAGGTGATTTTCAAATCTCTTCAGATGTCCAAAAGTGTTTTCTGTGTTATGCAGAACCGATACTCTCCACCTTCAGAGTGGATTAAATCGGTAATTGATAACAAGTTATTGGGGGATATCTTTATGGTTCAACTCAACTGTTACTGGAACCGCGATGATCGATATTACAAAGCTGGTGGTTGGAAAGGAACGAAGGACCTAGATGGAGGAACGCTTTTCACACAGTTCTCTCACTTCATTGATATCATGTATTGGCTTTTCGGTGATATTCAGAATATCAACGGGCGCTTTGCAGATTTCACGCACTCGACTTCAACTGATTTCGAAGATTCAGGATTAGTGAATTTCGAATTTATCAATGGTGGTATGGGATGTATGAACTATTCTACGGCAGTAGCAATGCAAAACCTCGAAAGTTCAATGACCATTGTTGGAAGCAAAGGAAGTGTGAAAATCGGTGGACAATACATGAACGAAGTAGAAGTATGTAATATTCAGGATTACGAAATGCCTGAATTGGCAGAAGCAAATCCAGCGAATGATTACGGACCATACAAAGGTTCAGCAGCCAACCACAATTACGTGATCAAAAATGTAATTGATACATTAAAAGGAAGAACTACAGCAACAACGAATGCTCTTGAAGGCTTGAAAGTTGTTGAAATTATAGAACGCATTTATACAGTAAGAAATGAGCAACTCAATCTACAATAAGTTAATTAACAAAGAAGCAAAGCTTGCAGTTATTGGGCTTGGATATGTCGGATTACCAATTGCCTTGGAATTCGCAAAGACGATCAAAGTTGTCGGATTTGATATCAACGAAGAACGCGTTGATTTAATGAAGAAAAACATCGATCCAAGTAATGAACTTGATTCATCAGAGTTTGAAGGGTGCGATATTGAATTCACAGCAAGCCTAGAGGATTTAAAAGATGTGCAGTTTTTTGTTGTTGCAGTTCCGACTCCAATCGATGATGCCAATCTACCAAACCTTTCTCCACTTTTGGGAGCAACAAAAACAGTTGCCCAAGTATTGAAAAAAGGAGACTACGTTGTGTTTGAATCTACGGTTTACCCGGGTTGTACTGAGGAGGATTGTGTTCCAGTTCTTGAGGAAGTGTCAGGATTGAAATTCAAAGATGATTTCAAAGTTGGATATTCTCCTGAAAGAATTAATCCAGGGGACAAAGAACATACTTTACAGAATGTAATCAAGGTCGTATCTGGGTGTGGAGTAGAGTCTTCTGACGAGATTGCTAAGACATATGAACTAGTTGTTCATGCTGGTGTACATAGAGCTGCTTCAATCAAAGTTGCTGAGGCAGCAAAGATTATTGAGAATACACAACGCGATGTAAATATCGCATTGATTAACGAATTATCTATCATCTTTGATCGTCTGAATATCAACACGTATGACGTCCTCGAAGCTGCCGGAACAAAATGGAATTTCTTGAAATTCTCTCCGGGATTAGTTGGTGGACATTGCATCGGAGTTGATCCATATTATCTCACGCACAAAGCAATGCAAGCGGGATATCATTCAAAAGTAATTACGAGCGGTCGTTATGTGAATGATTCGATGGGATACTACATCGGTAAGCAAACCGTTAAAAAGATCTTAGCGAAAGGTCAAAGTATTCAGGATGCAAAGGTGCTTGTGATGGGAGCGACATTCAAAGAAGACGTTTCAGATATTCGAAATTCAAAGGTGATTGATATTATCAAAGAATTGAAATCATTCCAAGTTGCAGTAGATCTAGTGGATCCATATGCATCTTCGGAAGAAATGGAACACGAATACGGTGTTGCGTTGACAGATTCTCCAGCGACGGATTACGATGCGGTAATTGTGGCGGTGAATCATTCTGAATATAAGAAATTGACAGAAGAAGATTTCAAAGGAATGATGAAAAACAAGAATGGTGTTTTTGTGGATGTGAAAGGAATTTACAAAGGCAAAATCAACGAGCTGGAATACTGGAGTTTGTAGGAATTTATTGAAAAGATTATGGCGTACACGAAAAACATCTTAATAACGGGGGGCGCAGGTTTCATTGGATCACACTTGGTTCGATTGATGCTGAATAAATACCCTGATTATCGCATTATCAATCTTGATAAATTGACGTATGCAGGGAATTTAAAAAACCTAACTGATGTTGAGTCTGCGCCAAATTATGCTTTCGTGAAAGCAGACATTTGTGATCGAAATGCCATCAACGACGTTTTTGAGAAGTATGAAATTACAGACGTAATTCATTTAGCGGCGGAATCGCACGTAGATCGTTCGATTGAAGGTCCAATGGAATTTGTAATGACAAATGTCGTTGGAACGGTAAACCTCTTGCAAGCAGCAAAAGACTTTTGGAAACTGAATATTGTGTCATCAGGAGGTAATGTTTTTCACCATGTTTCTACGGACGAAGTTTATGGTTCATTGGGTGCAGAAGGATTATTTGAGGAGGTGACTCCATACGATCCAAGAAGTCCATATTCTTCTTCAAAAGCTTCTTCGGACCACTTCGTACGTGCTTTCCATCATACATACGGATTACCAATTAAAATTTCGAATTGTTCGAACAACTACGGAAGTCATCAATTCCCAGAGAAGTTAATTCCATTGATGATCAACAATATCGTGCATAAGAAGCCGCTTCCAATTTATGGGAAGGGGGATAACATTCGCGATTGGTTGTGGGTGGTTGATCACGCCAGTGCAATTGATCGTATTTTCCATGATGGACGCTTGGGTGAAGCATACAACGTTGGAGGTTTGAATGAATGGACGAATATCGACCTTGTAAAGTACCTCTGCAAAATCATGGATCAGAAACTTGGTCGAGCAGAAGGGGAGAGCGCTGAATTGATTACATACGTAACAGATCGCGCGGGACACGATATGCGTTATGCCATTGATGCGACCAAATTGGAAACTGAACTCAACTGGAGACCTTCCTTGCAATTCGAAGAAGGCTTGGACAAAACAGTGGATTGGTACTTGGAAAATGCAGAATGGATTGATGAGGTGACAAGTGGTGCCTACCGCGATTACTACGAAAACATGTACCAAGACAGATAATGGGATTTTTCGACAAACTCTTTGGCAAAAAAGAAGAAGTTCCACAACTTCCGCCATTTGATTTGTCGCATTTTGTCAATGATATGCACAGTCATTTAATCCCTGGGATTGATGACGGATCGCGTTCCATGGATGAATCCATTGCCATGCTTGCAAAATTTGAGAGTCTTGGCTTCAAAAAAGTAGTCACTACACCACATATCATGGGTGATTACTACAAGAATACACCAGAAATTATTCTCGGAGGATTGGAAGATGTTCGCTCAACGGCAAAGCAACTTGGATTGTCGATCGAAATGGAAGCCGCCGCGGAATATTATTTCGACGAGAGTCTCATGAATCGCTTGAAGAACAAGGAAAAATTGTTGACGTTTTCTGACAATTATCTACTCTTTGAATTTTCAATGATGGAAAAGCCAGATCAGATTGATCAATTAATCTTTGAAATGGTCACGCAAGGGTATAAACCTGTCTTGGCGCACTTTGAACGCTATGGTTTCCTCTTCGGATCGATAGAGATGGCACAGAAATGGCGTGAGAAGGGCGTTTATATACAGATGAACCTAAACTCCCTGACTGGTCACTACGGCCCACAGGTGAGAGAACAAGCAGAAAAATTAGTGGATTCGGGTGAATTAGACTTCATTGGAAGTGACTGTCATCGCATTGAACATCTGATGCTGCTTGAAAAGAACCTGAGTTTGCCTTACATTCATAAATTGGCGGATTTAGATTTGAAAAATCAATCCCTTTAAATCAAAAAAGCGAAACCATTTTAAATGATTTCGCTCTTTCATAAGGATGTTTATCGAAAACTACTCAATAATCACTTTTTGCGTGTGAATTGAATTCTCTCTGATCAATCGAACGATGTACATTCCAGCAGGCATCGTCGTAAGATCGATTTCTGTTGATGATGCATTCAATTGTTCGTTCATAACTGATTTTCCAAGGAAGTCAACAACTTCTAACGATGAAAAGTCTGAATTTTCCGTAGCTACTGTGATCATCCCTTCAGATGGATTTGGATAAACTTGAACTACTGCGTCATTCGTAAGTGTTTCAGTATTCGCGGTATTTTGAACGCCAACACGAACGAGCAATACATTTGGAGCATCGTACCATGTGTTGTCTATTCCAGATAGCAATTTTGCTGTGCCGGCAGGCGCTGTAAGTTGGTCTTCTCCAATAAAAATGGCATCAGGTCCACCATAGTGACCCGCCGCAGCAAGAAATTCTGACCCAGCTGAAACGGATGTTGGTATAGACATCGGCAGTGTAATCCAGGTTCCGAGTTCATTTGCCGTGATTGTATGATCAGCCGTTTGTTCCATATAATTATAATTTACTCCATCGAATTCATAAAGAACTCCGTAGATTAAAGCACCTACTGCTGTTGTAGGATCGATGTAAACCTGAATATCAACAATCTGATCGTCGTTTTCAAATTCAAATAGGTTACCAGCTTCATACGAGTTCGTGCTTCCAGTTCCGTCATCTCCGTTGGAATATGGTGTAGGCATCTGTGAACGGTCGCGAGCAAAGGTTCCTCCAGTTACTTCAAACGATTTCAATGTAGATGTTGCAGCGACTCCATTCTCACTTAAATTAAAGTCGAAAGAGTACATTCCAAGTTCTGTTGGAGTGAAACTATCTTGACCGCAAAGTTGCATTGGACCAGAAACAGTTGGTTCTGTTAATGAAGATGAGGTTTGCGGTGAGCCCGCTGGAGCTGTATAAATAGCCTCCAAAAGCACATTTGTTCCGGAACCGCTGATGTCAACGCATGGTGTAAGTGCAGTCAGTTGTGACAAAGGGTAGATTGAGTATTCAATTGGGCTATCATATGTAGCGCTTTCAATTGTTAGGGTTTGTCCGTAGGCTGAAGCGCTCGTTAAAAGCGCAAAAATGGACATTGGGAGTAATGTTTTTTTCATCTTTTGGTTTTTTTTCTGCGAATATACGGCTTAATAAATAATTGGTAACGAGTGGTGGTGAGGTTTATAGGGAAAACGCTCAATTTAGTTGTATATACAAACTTATTCAACTAAAGTAAATACCTAGGTAATTAATTGTATATTAGGATCAAATTTATTCCAAGATAATGGGAATTCTAGTCATTTTTAGTTTTGTGCTTTTGGCAGTTGCTGCAATTGCGATCCAAAAGAAACAACGTTTTCAACAAGTTAATACACTTCATTTGATTTTCTTCGCTGCGTTAGCGATATTGCTCAAGTTGGATTTAGGCAACACAGGCGAGTCAAATCAATTAATTTATGCACTAATCGGTGTCGTAGCGATCAATTTTTTAGCATCGAAATGGAATAAGTTGCGATCACCCATTTTCAGAATTGTTGCTCCCATTCTTACATTTTCTGGATTTCTTCTGTTTTTCTCGGGGCAATCATTTGAGTTTTTGGACCGAACATTCCACATGAGTGATAAGGCCACGTTAGTACTTCCGTTTATTGGAATTGGGGCAATGGAGATTTCTT
>CAJQOB010000105.1 GCA_905479845.1 uncultured Flavobacteriales bacterium | reverse complement strand
AATACCGAAGCCGTTCCAAAGTTCGTAATCAACACCTAAGGATAATCCGAAGCTGGCTGAGGTGTTATACTTTGATGTAGCAACAATATCATTTTCAATTGAAAAACTTGTATTGTCGTATAATCTAGTAGTCGTCGCACGAGATAATTTCCTCTTCGAAGATGGGTTAAGCACTAAACGTGGTCCGAATAATATTCCAAGCTGACTTTTTGTTTTCCAATTACCACGGTTGATGTGAGTGAATTCCCAATGAAACTTAAGGTAAACTGGAATTTCAAACCCGAAAGTAGAATAACTTGAAACTTCCTCTGCGCTTAGTGTTCGCGCCGTATCTATATCAAACTGGCGATGGCTAGTTGTAAATCCTCTGCGGTAAGTTAGGTTCACTTCCGTCTGAAGACCTACGTGATCTGTAAACATGAAGTGACCGTAAGCTCCAAACCCGAAGCCAGGTCTTTCTCTTTTATCCTCACTCGATTGATCAGATCCATCGGCAATTGATGTATGTTTTGCAAAGTAAAAATTCAAGTTCGACTTTACTCCAACTTCGATATTATCAGGGATCGACTGGTTTAAACCAGTGTAGTTCACTTTTTCCTGTCCGAGGCATGAAAGAGAAATACAAAAGGATATGAGTGCAAATGTGTTTTTCATGACTTAGTGATTGGTATTAGCATTTACAAAAACAATAGCGCCAGACGGAGTTCTCTTCGTCAGGATGAGTGCTACAGATATTTGATCGGGATCAGTCCATTCAGGGCGACGTTGCACAACAAAGGACTTGTTGAATTGATAACCAGCGTTAATATCACCCGAAGCTACTTCATACCCCAAGTAGCGAACAGGGAAGTTGACGATTCGACCAACGTCTACAGCTACCTTTCGATGATTTGTTGATGCCCCATCGGGATGCCCCGTTTGACTTGCAACAATACTATCGACTAACACATATGGAGTTAAAAAGAAGGTTTCTCCAGTGGATTCTTGGAAGAACTTTGTCGTCGTCTTAATATTTATTTTTGTGTCTGTGATATCCAATTCGTAGCTCGCATTTGCCAACGTCGTCTTGTTTCTATGTGAACTGATTTTGGAAGATGCTGTTCCGGATGCAAAATTCGTATGAAAAGTAGAGGTAGTCGTTACATCGAAAGCATCACTGTTCGCAGAGGAAATGGTGTCGTTTTCGCCTCCTCCGATGCTTCCTTCTGTAAAGGTTAACAATACATCTGTCGAATCGAAATCATTTAGGTAATCGGTGAATTGCGTATATCCAGTTCCTCCGCTGTTCGAGCTTGTTGTAGATGAATAATGGAAGAGAACGCTGCTGTTCTTTTCTTCAACTTCTAGGAAATCTGACTCTAACCCTTCGTCATACTGATACTTTTTACATTGAATAAATAGTAGGCTGCAAGATGCGATTAAGCAAATGCCTAAAGAAGGGAGGAAGTGTTTCAAAATGGGTGATTTTCGTGAATTCATTTTAAGAGGTCAAATAGTTCAAGGTTCTAGTAAGTAACAAGAAAGCTTCCTGTCCAAACATCAATATTCGGAATACTCTGGTTACCCGAACTTGCTTTAGCTGTGAAAATAAACTTTCCCCTCATCAGATTGGATTCCTTGAAATGTGTAGTTATCACAAGTACCCCTGTGGTGTCAATTGCTTCAAATTTTTGATCGGGTAGAGGTCCGAATTCAATCAAGGCTTGATGATCACTTTGCGGGCCTCCAAGTTCATACGTCCCTTCGTCAATGCTACTTGGCAATTTCAAAATCATCCTTGGATATTCGTTTTCTCCGTTTTCGGTTGCGGTAATTGTAAGCAAGCTACCGTCGTCTTCCGTCCACAGAATGGTATCAACGAATTCATTCGGACCGACAATGGCATAAAATGAGTTTTCAGGAATATCATTCGCTGGAGTTGGGGTTAATTCAATCACCTTTTTTTCACACGAACCTGTGATTAAGACTGTGGAAAACAGAAGAGGTACAATAATTAGTAAGAACTTGGGTAATTTCATAAGGAGTATTTGTTTTGAGGAATCAGCTACCGATTAAACGGAAAATTAACAAACATATTCTCAAAAGTGCGTTCTAAACTTGGGGCATTCTTGAAGTCTCACGGATTGAATAGCTCTTGTATGGTATGAGTATTATGATAAGTAATGAAGAGTTTAGTGTTGAGTGCGCTTCAAACTCTCAAAACAAAGTAGTATCAAATTCAAACTACTCAAACCAAATAAGCATTGAGATGTTATAGTACAAAATACACTATCTTTCAGTACAAATGAATTTCATTTTTTTTTGTTGAAATGTTAACAATGTTTTCAATGAATTGTGGGAAACTCATGTCTAAATATTTCGAATCGTTGTAATAATGCCTTAGTTTTGTTGTTCTAAATAAAAGCAAATAGCTTAAAAAAAATATTTATGGACTTATTTGGTAAGAGAGGAAAGAATGCCAATCTAAACGATTCAATTGGTTTAGGAAATCTCGGAAATCAATTTTGGAACCTTTCTCCTTCTGAATTAATGGAAGATGCAATCATCAACGGTCAAGGAGTCTTGACTGATACTGGTGCGATTGCAATTGAAACAGGTGAATTCACAGGACGATCGCCTAAAGATCGTTTCATCGTTCGTGATGAGAAAACTGAGGATGCTGTTTGGTGGGGAGATATCAACTTGGAATTTACTTCTGAGAAATTTGATGCCCTCTATAATCGAATGAAAGCGTATTTAACGGATCGCGATGTTTACGTTCGTGATGCTTATGCTTGTGCAGATGATGAATTCAGATTAAACCTTCGAGTTGTAACTGAACTTCCTTGGTCGAACCAATTTGCATACAACATGTTCCTTCGTCCAACGGATGAAGAGGTTCAAAACTTCGATCCAGAATGGCACGTAGTATGTGTTCCTGGATTTAAAGCTGATCCTGCAATTGATGGAACGCGGCAAGCAAATTTTGCTGTTGTGAACTTCACAAAGAAGATGATTATCATTGGAGGTACAGGTTACACTGGTGAAATCAAAAAAGGAATTTTCTCTGTATTGAACTTCATCCTTCCACATGAGAAGAATGTTCTTTCAATGCACTGTTCAGCAAACGTTGGAAAAGATGGTGATACAGCCGTTTTCTTCGGATTGTCAGGAACAGGTAAAACGACTTTATCTTCAGATCCAGATCGTAAATTAATCGGTGATGATGAACACGGTTGGTCAAATGACACGGTATTCAACTTTGAAGGTGGATGCTACGCCAAAACAATCGACCTTTCTAGAGAGAAAGAACCTCAAATTTATGACGCGATTAAGTACGGTGCAATCTTAGAAAACATCGGATTTAAAGCTGGTACTTCGACTCCAGATTACCACGATTCTAAAATCACGCAAAACACACGTGTTTCTTACCCGATTCACCACATTGATAATGTAATGAAGCCATCAGCTGGACCAGCACCAAAGAATATTTTCTTCTTGACGGCTGATGCATTTGGTGTGCTACCTCCGATCTCAAAATTGACGAATGAGCAAGCAATGTATCACTTCATGTCAGGTTACACAGCAAAAGTGGCTGGAACTGAAATGGGAGTTACAGAGCCACAAGTGACATTCTCAGCAGGATTTGGAGCTGCATTCTTACCATTGCACCCTGCGAAGTATGCTGAGCTTCTTGGAAACAAATTGGACAATTCAAATGTAAACGTTTGGTTGATCAATACTGGATGGTCTGGTGGATCGTACGGTGTAGGAAGCAGAATGAAATTATCGTACACACGTGCAATGATTACTGCTGCTATGAATGGAAAATTGGATAATGTTGAGTTCAAAACACTTCCAATATTCGAATTGGCGGTGCCAACATCATGTGA
>CAJQOB010000104.1 GCA_905479845.1 uncultured Flavobacteriales bacterium | reverse complement strand
AGATGTTCAAATTTACTTTGTAGGTGAAAACAAAACTTTCGTGACAATAGCTGATGTTGAAATTACAGCAGATGCAAGCTTCGACGATGAACATGTTCAGAATCCCAACTTAATATGGGTTCCAGGCGGAAAACCTGACGCGCTAGAAGCAATCATCGATAATTCTAATTCACCTTTTACAGCTTACGTAAAACGTGCAGGTGAGAACGCTGAGTGGGTTACCTCAGTGTGTGAAGGAGCAATCTTGTTGGCAAATACTGGATTATTGAACGGTTACGATATCACAACTCATTGGGCCTTTGTAAACTGCTTTGGTAACTACCCTGAAGTGAATGTAATTCCTGGAACTCCACGTTATGTAAAAAGCGGTAACCGTGTAACAGGAGGAGGTATTTCATCGGGACTTGACGAAGCACTTTTTCTAGTCGAATTAATCGCTGGTACAGCCAGTGCAATTGGTATTCAACAAACAATGCAATACTATCCAGAACCACCGGTTCAGAGTGAAGTCCCTACTGCAACAGGATGTCCAGTAATTGGTCTGTGATAACAATAATGGAATTAGGTATTAATTGATTCTTTTGAAGGATCCAAGATGGCATATTTGAATTCATCGTGGAAAGATCCATTTTTAAACACGGATTGTTTTGCGGTTCCTTCGAATTCGAAACCAGCGTTTTCCAACACCTTCTTTGATGCAATATTGTAATCGAAGACTCCTGCTTCAATCCTGTGCATTTTCAACACCTGGAACCCGTAGTCTACCATCATTTTCACGGCCTGACTTGCGATTCCTTGTCCCCAATAAGGTTCTCCGATGAAATAACCAACTTCAGCATTCTTTCGGTAGATGTCAACATTCGGATGAAGCCCAATATTTCCTACATAAACCCCATTCTTCTCGATACAAAACCGAGTGGTTGGACTCGACTCCTGTGCATCCTTTATGAATTTATCAGCAGCCTCAATTGAATACGGATGAGGAAATCCATCTCCGAGATTATTAGCAATATTTGCATTATTTGCTAGGTTAACCAGAGCATCTCGATCTTCAGCTTGAAATTCTCTTAAGGCAACTCCACTTTGTTCGTCCATTAACTTCATCCATTAAAATTAACGAAACGTTAGAAAACCCCATTCTCCTCATCTTCCCTACTGGCTTTTCTGATTGCCTTCATCCCAACAATAAATAATACTAACCCAACTATTGGGAGAATTAAACTTCCGATAATTCTTCCAGCAGTATAAGCAGAAGCGTCACCCGTTGCTCTCATTTCATTCGAAACTGAGGTCAATGAATTTATTGAAGAAAGAAGAATTACTGAGCCTATGGCTACAAGGATAATGGGAAATGCTTTTTTCTTCATTTTTCAGTTCTTAAGTCGTGAATCGCATCAACGCACTTCATTCCATCAATTCCAGCAGAAATAATTCCTCCCGCAAATCCAGCGCCTTCTGCACATGGATACAATCCTTCAATTTCTGGATGCTGAAAGTCCTTTCCTCTCGGAATTTGAACGGGTGAAGATGTTCTCGATTCAGGAGCGTGAAGGATTGCGTCATTCGTCAGGTATCCTTTCATTTTTCGACCAAAATCCCCGAATGCTACGCGCAATCGATCAGCAATCATTGGAGGAAGAATTGTATTCAAATCAATAGACTTTAACCCTGGTTGATAAGATGATTTCGGAAGTGTTTTCGATACTTTCTTATCAACAAAATCCTTCATTCTCTGGGCTGGAACGTGCTGCGTTTTCCCCGCTGCCTCCCAACAGGTCCGCTCAACCATTTTCTGGAACTCCAGGCAAACAAGTGGATTCGATTCGTGTCCTTCGAAGTCATCTGGGTACACTGCGACAACAATCCCTGAATTCGAATAAGGATTATTTCGCTTTGAAGGAGACCAGCCGTTTGTTACAACTTCCTCCTGTTCTGTTGCGCAAGGAGCCACAATTCCACCTGGACACATGCAAAAGGAGTAAACCCCTCTCCCATCCACTTGGGTCACCAAGCTGTAAGATGCCGGTGGCAAGAAATCGTCATTTAGACGTCCGTGATATTGTATTTTATCGATTTGCTCCTGTGGGTGTTCGATTCTCACTCCCAATGCAAAAGGCTTCGCATTGATCTGAATCCCTTTGTTGTGAAGTAAGGTGTAAATATCTCTAGCTGAATGTCCTGTTGCAAGAATTACATGATCGAATTCGTATGTCGTTTCATTATTTATCTCCACTCCCGCAACCCGATTATCCTTGATAATAAGATCTGTCAACTTAGAACCGAAGCGAACCTCTCCTCCAAACTCAATGATTTTCTCGCGCATTCCCACGATAATCTGAGGCAATTTATTGGTTCCGATATGCGGATGCGCATCTATCAAAATCTCTTCAGTCGCTCCAAATTCAACAAACCATTCCAAGGCTTTTTTAATATCGCCTCGTTTCTTTGATCGCGTGTAAAGCTTACCGTCAGAGTAGGTTCCTGCTCCACCTTCTCCAAAACAATAATTTGATTCTGGATTCACAATACCTTCTTTGTTCAAAGTCGCTAAATCACGTCTACGCGAGCGGACATCTTTCCCTCGTTCGAAGATAATTGGCTTCAAACCAAGCTCCAAGGCACGCAAACCTGCAAATAACCCTGCCGGCCCAGCACCGATAATAGCTATTGGTTTTCCCTCCTGAACGTCTTTTGGAAAAAAGCTAGCTGGCGATGGAATCTCTTCATCCATCTCAAAAACATCAAACGAACAGTTGATTTTTATCTGGCGCTTTCTCGCGTCGATTGATCTTCTTTTCCAACGAAATTTGAACGTATCCGAATAAACTCCCAATTCCTTGGCAATCCTTTCTCTTAAGTACGTTTCATCCTTTGCTTGCTCAGGTGTGACTTGAAATTGTATCTGCTCCATAATTAACCCTCGAAAATTAGTGAAAAAGACCAGACGCGGTTGTATAATTCGTCAATTGGTTTAGAAATAGTTGTTCCATCTTGGATTAACACGTTCTGTATTCCTTGAGAATATTTGAGTTCCATTCCAAATTTAAAATAGGTCGAGAAAAATTCAATGCCTGCCCCGACTTGTCCTTGCCAGTCGCTCCTCTTTATTTTGATAAAAGGATCGTTGAACGTTTGACTCGCATTTTGCTGCGATTGAAGGTCAACTGAATACTGAAATCCTGCGAGAGCGTACGCCGCAAAATTATTGATCCGAATAGTTCTAAACTGCAACATCAATGGGAAATCAAAGTTTACAGATTGAATCCTTTCAATTGTCTCTTCACTTCCTGTGTACGAATCATCGATAAATTGATATTTCAAAACTCGTTCCTGAAAGGAAAATGACGGAGCAAATCGAAGTCGAACTATTGGCGTACCAAGACTCATTGTCACAAGAGGCCCAACTTGTCCTCCGGGCTGAGACAGGTTTGAAATTGAACGAACACCGAACTGCTCATAGAATTTCGGAACTTCGTACACCGTAAAGTCGGATACATTTGCCCCTAGTAGAAACCCAAAGTGGAAAGTTTTCTCATCAAAACGCCGATAGTTCATCGGTTTTTCCTTTTGACTCCAACCAGCCAACGATACAAACAAGAAAAGCACTACGAGTAATTTCATAGTCCTCGAACGAATTCAAATCGTTGTTATTTTAAATCGAGAAAAATTACTGGAAAGAACTTTCTATCCTTCAAAAATGAGAGAAAACCACCAAACGCGGTTATAAACTTGATCAATTGGCTTAGAAATTGTAGTTCCGTCTTGGATAAATACATCGCTTACACCATGAGAATATTTCAGCTCCATTCCGAACTTAAAGTATGTTGCAAAAAACTCAAGTCCCGCTCCAATTTGACCTTGCCAATCGTTGCGTTTGATTTTGATGAATGGGTCATTGAACGTTTGACTCGCATTCTCTTGAGACTGTAAATCGAGTGAATACTGGAATCCTCCGAGGGCGTAGGCCGCAAAATTATTGATTCTGATTGTTCGAAATTGGAACATCAGCGGGAAGTCCAAATTTGTTGACTGAACGCGTTCATCATTAAATTCGCTTCCCGTATAACTATCATCAATGAATTGATACTTGATGATTCTCTCTTGAAATGAAAGCGTTGGAATAAAACGTAATCTAACCACTGGTGTTCCAAGTTTCATTGTTGTCACAACTCCTACTTGACCGCCTGGCTGTGATTTATTGGAAACAGATACTACGCCGAATTGCTCGTATGCTTGCGGCACTTGATACAAGGTGAAATCTGCAGAGTTTGCACCAAGCATAAACCCAAAATGCAAGAGTTTTTCGTCGAAACGTCTGTAGTTCATTGGCTTTTCTCTCTGAGACCAGCTAGAAAAGGAAATCAGCACGAAACATATAGCAAGTATTTTCATTGTACGTGAACGCATTCTAGTCATTGTTATTTTTTTACTCCTGAATAGATTGTTGCGATTCCTCCAGAAACAGTTTTCGCCGAAACCTTTGTATACCCAATCTTTTCAAGGATGCCCGTAAACGCTTTCCCCTCTGGAAATGCTGCTACAGACTCTGGTAAATAGGCATACGCCCGTTCGTCCTTCGAAATTCGCTTACCAAAAAACGGAATAATTCGCTTAGAATAAAAACCGAACAGCTGTTTCATTGGAAACTTCTTAGGTTTTGAAAACTCCAGAATGATCGCTTTTCCACCAGGGCGAAGTACACGAAGCATATCTGTTAAACCTTTTTCCAAGTTCTCGTAATTTCTCACACCGAAGCCAACTGTTAAGGCATCAAAGTATCCATCTTCGAAAGGAAGCTGTTCAGAATCCCCTATTCTCATTTGAATAACGTCATCAAGCCCTTTTCGTTTCATTTTTTCAATTCCAACATCTAACATTCCTTGTGAGATATCCACTCCGATAACTTCAGTTGGTTTCAATTTCATGGCCGCAATGGCAAAATCTCCAGTTCCTGTTGCAATGTCCAAAATCTTCTTTGGCTCAATTTCACGGAGTTGTTTGATTGCCTTCTTTCTCCAGATTTTATCAATTCCAAGCGATAAAAAATGATTCAAAAAATCATAGCGTTTGGAAATATTATTGAACATTTCCGCAACCTCTTCCTTCTTCGAACTCGATTCGTTGTTGTATGGTTTAACCACTTTTCGTTCTTCTGACATATCTAACCTTTTACCCCACCATGGTATGTCCAGATGGGTACTTATAATTTCTACTAATCACTCTTTTTCCGACCAAATAAGCCAATGTGAGTGTTCCAACACGACCAATAAACATGGCAATGATAAGGACAAATTTCCCTGTGATACTCAACTCAGACGTCATTCCAGTTGATAATCCAACGGTACTGGCGGCCGACACATGCTCAAACACCAAATCCATGAAGTCATATTTGCCTGTTGCTAATAAATCTGCCTCAGAAATGGACAGCACAAAAGGGCCTATAATATTTCCAATCACGAAGAAGATGAAAATTGCATAGGCTTTTAATACGGTATCATTGGCAATCGTTCGCTTAAACAACTCCGTGTGCTTCTTTCCTTTAATGGTAGAAATTACCGACGCCCACATAATCGCAAAGGTCGATGTTCGGATACCTCCTCCTGCTGATCCTGACGATGCTCCAACGAACATAAGAAACAAAAACACAATCATCACAGGCATTGCTAACTCATGTGTATCAACGACGTTAAACCCTGCATTTCTAGTAGTTAGGGATTCGAAAATGGAGATCACAACGGAACTCAAGGTTCCTTCTCC